>JAESSY010000047.1 GCA_016763855.1 Pseudomonadales bacterium | reverse complement strand
CTCAAGGCCTGATTCTCCCTTTGTTTATAGTATTTTTTCGCAGAAACATTATAACAAATTTAGAGAGTTTCAGGCCTTACTTTTTAGTTCTTAACGGGACAGCAGTGATTTAATATATAAATTGCTGAACTGCTGATGAGATGGTATTTACTTTTAATTTGGACAGCCATGTGAAGGTATTACTCATGATTCCCTCCTGCGGGATCTTTTCAAGAAGTAAAATTAAAATTGTTAACTTGTGCAGGCGTTTGCTGATAAACCCAAAACAATTCATCTACATTCGTAATAGCAACAAGCCCGCTGAGCCACTTTATTCGCATGCTCTTCCGTGGTATAGACTGCAAGTTATTTGTGCAAAACCAGTCCGTCCTTAGATATAGGTATTACGATAATTGGCCCGACCAGTAACAGAGTGAATAGTAAAGCCTGCCACACCATGCTCACATAGTGCTTTAGCAACATTATCCAATTGCGATTTCATTAATAATCGCGGTTATTTTTTTAAAAATCATAAATTACTCCTTATTTATTATTATTCGACAATCAAGGTGCCGATATACATTTTCATGGGACAATGAAATGGATATTCTCCCAATGTCATCGGCGGTAACGCTACGGATTTATTTACCCCTAGTGGTAGTTCTTCACTTACTTCAACGTTTGGAAATAAGACAGTAGCAGCGCACGGACTGCCATCTTTTCTTAAAAATTGCAGTGCGGTTTTCTCACCTGCTGCTATTTTTATCCTTGACGGTTGATAGACACCGTTATTAACCACTATGGTTATATTTTTACTGCTAGCGTCAATGGCCTTGGCAGGTTTATACAACCAAAACCACCAAACAATTAACGCTATCAGCACTAAGCCAAGTATATTTATTATCATCATATGAATTTTTCTTATCTCTTATTACCCGTATTCAAAATTCGTTATCTTTCTTCTCTTTGTTTTTTTTGTTAATGCTCTTGAGGTTTAAATAAACGTAAACGATTGGCATTGCTGACTACCGTTAACGACGAAAATGCCATCGCCGCTCCAGCTATCACAGGGTTAAGCATCAACCCGAAAAAAGGATAAAATAAACCAGCAGCAAAAGGCACGCCGGCAACGTTATAAATAAAGGCGCCAAAGAGGTTTTGTTTGATATTACGTAACGTCGCCTTACTCACCGCAATAGCATCAGCTAAGCCATGTAATGAGCCACGCATTAAAGTAATATCAGCACTTTCAATGGCAACATCCGTTCCGGTACCAATGGCAAATCCTACATTAGCTAAAGCTAATGCTGGGGCATCATTAATACCATCTCCGGTCATACCGACTATTTCACCTTGGGCTTGCAACTCAGCCACTTTATTCGCTTTATCTTCAGGAAGCACTTCAGCAAACACTTCGCTAATGCCTACTTTTTTAGCCACGGCATTGGCTGTTGCTTCATTATCTCCAGTAAGCATAACAACTCGAATGCCATTGGCTCGCAGCCTTTTAATTGCGTCAATAGAATCACTTTTAATGGGGTCAGAAACAGCAATGATCGCAGCAAGCTTATGATCAATGGCGAGAAACATAGGGGTTTTTGCATCAACGGCAAGCTGTTGTGCTTGTGTGACAAAACCGTTTAGCGCAACACTATTTTTCAACATCAACTTTTGATTACCAAAGAGCAACTTATGACCATTAAATGCCGCCTCAACCCCATGTCCGACAATCGCATGAAAATCAGTAACTTGTTCTGGGCTTATCCCTTTCTCAATAGCCGAGTCGACAATCGCTTGTGCTAACGGATGCTCTGAGCTACTTTCAATACTCGCTGCAACTGTTAGAATATATTGTTCGGTGTAAGCGTTGTCGGCAATTAGTACATTGGTAACTTTTGGCGCACCTTCAGTTATCGTTCCCGTTTTATCTAGGATCATGGCGGTAATTTTGGATGCTGTTTGCAGCGCTTCGCCATTACGAATAAGTACACCCGCTTCAGCGGCTTTGCCAACGCCAACCATAACAGACATCGGGGTTGCCAAGCCAAGTGCACAAGGACAAGCAATAATCAATACCGTGGTTGCCGAGACAACGGCGAAAGCGAGTGCTGGATCGGGACCAAAATTAAGCCAAACTAACGCACTAACGATAGCCGTGATCATAATAACAGGGACGAAATAAGCCGAAATAATATCCGCTAAGCGGCCAATGGGCGGTTTTGAATTTTGCGCTCGTTTCACCATTTTTATAATTTGAGCCAGTGCTGTATCTTTACCTACACGCGTTGCTTTAAATAAGATAGAGCCTGATTTGTTTAAGGTGCCGGCGACAATTTCATCTTGTTCAATTTTTTCAACAGGCATAGGCTCACCTGTTAGCATGGATTCATCAATGGAAGTATGTCCTTGCGTTACCACGCCATCTACCGGAATTTGTTCTCCTGGGCGCACTCGAATAATGTCGTTAAGCAGTACTTGTTCAATGGCTATATCAATTTCCTGTTTTTTGCCATCTAACTCTCGAACAACACGGGCGGTTTTAGCTTGCAAACCAATTAAGCGTTTTATCGCGTCACTGGTACGCCCTCGTGCTTTTACTTCCAATGCTAAGCCTAAGTTAATCAAACCAATGATCATCGCCGTTGCTTCAAAGTAAACATGCCTAGCCATTTCAGGTAATAGCATGGGGAAAAACACCACAACCATCGAATAAAGCCAAGCAGTTCCTGTGCCTAAGGCGATTAGCGTATCCATATTAGCACTATGGTTGATAAACGATTTCCACGCGCCGATATAGAAATGCTTACCAGCAAAGTACATAATAGCCGCACATAAAAGACCAATAAACAACCACACACCTCGCTCTAATGTGGTATCAATGGTCATCGGGCCGCCAGCAAGACTATAAATCATCAAGGGAATACCTAAACCTAAGGCAACCCACATTTGTCTCATTAGGCGAATATAATATTTTTGGTCGGCTATTTCCTTTTCATCTAGTAGTTCATCATCGCTGGTGTCATTAGCTGATTTAGCGTGATAACCGATTTCTTCTATGGCTATAATAAGACGTTCAGCCTCTACTTGCCCGGTGACTAAAACAGTTCTCAAGGCAAAGTTCATTTCTGCTCTGTCGACACCTGCAATTCTTTTGAGAGCAAGTTCAATTTTGCCAACACAGCTAGCACAGCCAGCATCTTCAATAATCAGCTCTTGAGTACTTTTTTTCGTAAGAGGGTTGGCGAGAGGGGTCGCATGTGGACTAGCAAGTGGACTTATTAATTTATTCATTTATATTTCCTTGGTGATCAGCATCTTCTTCTGGCCCTGCACCTTCAATTAAGTGACAAATCATATGACCGGTAGGCACTTTATCGGGTTTACTTTGCCAATCACTTATTGCGTTTCTTAGTTTTTCTCTCAATAATAATGCTGCTTGAAATTGCTTCTCGGTTTCTTCAAGACGATGCTGCACAATTTTTCGAACGAGCGGGCAAGCCGTATGCCCTTTATTCGCTTCGATAATAATGTTTTTAATTTCTTCTACTGAAAAACCTAACTGCCGAGCACTTAAAATAAAGGTCAATCGCTGTTGCACCGCCTTACCATAAATCTTATAGCCGTTCTCAGGGTTTTTAACGGGGGATATCAGGCCAATGCGGGTATAATAGCGCACAGTATCTGCCGTGGTATTCATCGCATTTGCTAATTCTGTTACTCTCATCACACAAATCCTTATTCATGAGATACAAAAAAGTGATCATTTAACGATCTATGCTTAGTTTACACCTATGTCTAAGACACAGATCAAGTATCAATGTAAAACTATTGTTTGTTTTTTAAAGGCAGTAGCGTTCAAATTTACTCATTTTCTACTGCCATACTTATTTTTTAACTCGACAATTCTATTTGTTCAAGAAATCAATAGTAACCTGCATATCATTTTTCGTGATCGGATACTTAGGCATCGCTGATGCGTATGCGGTCATACTAGTCGGTTCTTCTCTCTCTGCAAACAATTCCATACAGTTGCCCCATCTTAATCAGGAGGCAAAACCATGAACCCGTATTCGCCATTCCCAGAATGATCTGACCTATGCAAGTTTCTCAATTTGGCGTCGCCTTTCAAAGGTCGATAAACAATCCTGCTGTGTTTTGCAAGGTAGTTGTCACCTTTTTCTCAATTGGAATAGATTTCATTGATTAATCCGCTGAAGACGACCAAATCTTTCTACCCTTCACCTAGGTAGAAAGCATTTTTAATTGTTTGATTTCCTGTTCTGGTTCTATTAGCAGATCCTTGTTCAGAATAATAAAGTCCGCCAGTGCATCGACTTTTAAACTGCTTCGTACATTTTCCTGAAATGCCGCGAAAGCTGACTCAGTAGTTATGGGTTTTAAGGCTGTCACCCATCACCAATCCGAAAGATGAGGAGTGCTGATGACTTTATGGTTTAAGAGAACGAGTTTAAAATTGCAGCTCTCTATTCTCATCCTGAACCCACATGGCAACACTAACTACTGGATTTCCGTAAGACTTTCTTTAACACATCAATAAGTTGCCTATTCTCATTAGGCGAACCCACCGTAATGCGGAGCTTATCTTTTAAAAGGGGTGTGTTAAAAAACCGAACAAGAATATTGTTTTGCTTTAGATATTCATAAAGCATTTCAGCACTTCCGTTCAAATTTTTATCGGGGGTCACAAGGAGAAAGTTTGCTTGGCTGGGCGCGCAATAATATCCAAGTGCTTCCAATGCTTGAGCAAGGTTTTTTCTTTCGTCTCTAACTTTCTGCCATGTTTGTTGTGCGTAGGATTGATCTCTTAAGGCGGCTTCAGCAATTTTCTGGCTAAAAAAATCAAGATTATAACTGTCTCTTGTTTTATCTAACATCGGAGAGATGAGTGTGGGGTGAGCAATACCGTAACCAAATCTTAATCCAGCGAGGGAGTAGCCTTTGCTCAATGTTCTTAGAAAAATAAGATTGTCGAATTTTTCGACTAGTTTTAAACAGTCGTATTTAATTTTCGGGTCGATGAAATCAACGTAAGCCTCATCGACCAATAGGATGGAATCGAGCTGTTCCGCAAGCTTAGTGATGCTGAGTTCATCTAACAATCGTCCTGTGGGTGCATGTGGATTGACGATAAAAGTGAGTTTTGCACCATGATTATTTACTTTGTCTGCAAAGTCTGTGGGAAGTGTCCAATCATCCTGCAAGGGGATTTTCAATATGGGGCAGTTCTGTATTTGCGCGAGGACTGGATATAAAGAATAACTTGGCTCAGACATGGCGATGGTTTCGCCGGGCTCTACATAAGTGGTGATCAGTAATCGTAAAAGCTCATCGCCCCCTCTGGTCGCGATGATGTTATTTACTTGAACCTCGTGGATTTTTGCTGCAAGTGATCTAAATTTATCAGCTGTCGGAGGAGGGTATCGACGCAAATTGTCGCTGTTTAAATTATTAACAAGCTCATCAACCATTGGAGAAGGGGGGTAGGGGTTCTCATTTGTATTGAGCTTTATCGTGAGACTGTCCTCTGGTTGCTCTCCAGATTGATAGCCTTGCATTGCTGCTATATTTTTTCTTTCGTAGCTCATGAATAAGTCTATTAGTTGTCAAACAGGGTTTAAGAGAAGCCATCATAACTTACATCAACAATGATTAGTTCAATCGCGCCTTCAGGACTATTGATAAAACATTCGTCATCAATACGTTTTCCGAGTAAGCCTTTAGCAACAGGAGAGTGATGACTGATCCAACCTTTCTTTGTGTCAATTTCATCTGCGCCGACAATTCTAACTTCTCTTAACTCACCTTTTTCGTTTTCAAGTTTTATCCATGCGCCAAAGAAAACCTTTTCTTGGTCATCGGGTTTTCTGTCAACAATTTCCAAATTGTCGAGCCTTTTAGTTAAGTAGCGGATTCGTTTGTCTATCTCTCTCAAGTGCCTTTTGCCATATATATAGTCAGCGTTTTCTGATCGGTCTCCAAGCGCAGCCGCAGCGGCCACTTTTTTGGTGACGTCCGGTCGAGTGACCTTCCAAATCTTTGTCAGTTCATCTCGAAGTGTACGAGCACCAGTAGGGGTAATATAAATTTTATCTGTCACGTTGGGATTGTCCTGAGGTTAATCCTATGGCTTGTATTTCCAAGTAATAGCCTTAAGTAGTATGTTCTTTGAGACCGAGTTATACCATTCGGTACAAGGTAAGGTGTTTCTCTTCCAACCAGGGTTTCTATCAGAAGCAAATATTGTTACATTCTTGCTGGAGTAACGCTACTGATTTCATTGGCAGCGCGTAGCCATGCAGGACCTTATTTCGTCGAAGGTTTCACAGGTAATGTAGATGTAAATGTGGCCTACAAACCCAATATTTTAATACTTGGAGAGAATCCGATGCAATGGATGACACTTTGTTGAATCTGTACTCCACAAGTCTATCGATCGACAGTCGGTATTATTTTCAATTTGAACAGGGTTATCTTGCATCGATTTACAATTTGAAAGAGGTGAGTTAGTCAGTGATGCCAGTGGTGTTAACGGGCGTTTATACTGAATTGATCTTGAATTAGTGCTTAATGCCCCCAGACTCTGTTCAAGATAGTAATTATCATTTGGATTAGTTTTATGAGAATGGATCGATTTACAAGTAAGCTCCAAAGCGCCCTAGCGGATGCACAATCTCTCGCTGTCGGGCGTGATCACAATTATATGGCTCCCGTTCACCTCGTTGTCGCTCTGCTCAAACAGCAGGGAGGATCGACTCGTCCTTTGCTCGGACAAATGGGAGTTGATTTAAGTAGCTTTGAAGATGCACTAGAAAAAATGTTAGTCAACCTCCCGGTCGTTACAGATAATTATGGGGATGTTCAAATGTCTCCCGAATTAGGGCGCTTACTGAATGTAGCAGACAAGTATGCGCAACAAAGATCTGATCAATTTATTTCGGGAGAATTAGTGATTCTCGCAGCAACCGAAGATAGAAGTGAGTTGGGCAGTTTATTCAAGAATCACAATGTTCGAAAGGAAGCCCTTGAACGCGTCATTGAGCAAGTAAGGGGCGGTGCTAGTGTCAACGACCCAAATGCTGAAGATAGTCGTCAGGCATTGGACAAATACACGGTAAACCTCACTGAACTGGCCGAGCAGGGGAAACTTGATCCTGTTATTGGTCGTGATGATGAGATCAGACGAACCATTCAAGTACTACAACGACGCACTAAAAATAACCCCGTGCTTATAGGTGAGCCTGGTGTCGGTAAAACTGCCATTCTTGAAGGGCTTGCTCAACGGATAATTAACGGAGAAGTGCCTGAAGGTCTCAAAGATAAAAAAATACTTTCTCTTGATATGGGAGCGCTTATTGCAGGCGCGAAATTTAGAGGTGAATTCGAAGAGCGATTAAAGGCTTTGTTAAGCGAATTATCCAAAGAAGAAGGCCGAGTAATTCTATTTATCGATGAATTACATACGATGGTGGGTGCGGGCAAGGCAGAAGGCGCGATGGATGCCGGTAATATGTTAAAACCCGCCCTTGCAAGAGGAGAGTTACATTGTGTTGGTGCGACGACGTTAGATGAGTATCGTAAGTACATAGAAGCTGATGCTGCGTTGGAGCGTCGATTTCAGAAGGTACAAGTGGATGAACCTAGCGTGGAAGACACGATTGCGATCTTACGTGGACTGAAAGAGCGCTATGAAATTCATCACGGAGTCGATATTACCGACCCAGCGATCATTGCTGCTGCGAAGTTGTCTCATCGCTATATTTCAGATAGGCAACTTCCGGATAAAGCTATTGATCTCATCGATGAAGCTGCGAGCCTCATTAGAATGGAGATGGATTCAAAGCCAGAGGAGATGGATAAGCTAGAGCGCCGACTAATCCAATACAAAATTGAACGAGAAGCTCTGAAGAAAGAGACCGATGAGGGTTCCATTAATCGACTCCAATTGTTGAATGAAAATATTGATGAATTAGAGAAAGAGTTTTCTGATTTAGAAGAAATATGGAATTCAGAGAAAGCCGCCTTGCATGGTAGTCAACAAGTTAAGGAAGAGTTAGAAAGTGCTCGTGCGGCGTTGGAAACTGCTCGCAGGGCAGGTGATCTGACGCGTATGTCTGAACTTCAATATGGTGATATTCCTAGTCTTGAACGGAAGCTGGATATGGCCGCTCAGGCAGAGATGATGGATATGAAACTGCTGAGAAATAAAGTGACGGAAGAAGAAATAGCTGATGTTGTCTCAAAGTGGACGGGTATTCCTGTCACCAAGATGATGGAGGGAGAGAAAGAAAAATTGCTCCATCTTGAGTCTGAATTGCACAAGCAAGTGATTGGTCAGGTCGAAGCTGTGAATGCTGTTGCCAATGCCGTGAGGCGATCAAGAGCCGGTATTTCTGATCCAAATCGCCCCAACGGATCTTTTTTGTTCTTAGGTCCGACAGGTGTAGGTAAGACAGAGCTGTGTAAGGCTTTAGCAGAATTTTTATTCGATACCGATGAGGCACTGATTCGAATTGATATGTCTGAATATATGGAGAAACATAGTGTCGCTAGGTTAATTGGAGCACCTCCCGGCTATGTTGGCTATGAAGAGGGTGGTTATCTTACTGAACTGGTTAGACGTAAACCCTATTCAGTTATCTTGTTGGATGAAATAGAAAAAGCCCATAGTGATGTGTTCAATATATTGTTGCAGGTTCTTGATGATGGACGATTAACAGACGGTCATGGTAGAACAGTTGATTTCAAGAATACGGTCTTGGTGATGACATCGAATTTGGGCTCAGATTTTATTCAATCTATGGCTCAGTCCACTGATAATTCATTAGAAGAGAATGACTATCAGGATATGAAAGATGCGGTGATGAGGGTGGTTGGTCAACACTTTCGGCCAGAATTTTTGAATCGAATTGATGATGCAGTTGTATTTCATCCTTTGGATAAACTTCAGATCAAGGATATCACTAGAATTCAATTGCGTGACTTGAAGCTTAGATTGGCTGATGCTGGTATCGGATTACATCTTGAGGAGTCGGCGATAATTTTTCTCGTAGAAGCAGGTTATGACCCAGTTTATGGAGCGCGACCTCTAAAACGTGCTATTCAGCGCTATCTTGAGAACCCATTAGCAGAAGCATTGTTAGGAGGGCGCTATGTGAACGGGCAGTGTATTAATGTTTCTGAAGTGAATGGTGAACTTCAGTTTAAAGCGGTTTAAATATTTTTTAATTTATACTGGATATCGATACAGTAGTTTGTTACTGTGTGTATATACAGTAGTATGTTAAATATATTTTCTTCCATGTTTTCTTGTATGGTGTTGTAAAAAGGAGAAAGATCTATGAAGGCGATGAATGTTCTTAAAGTGATCAATGTGATTGATTTTTGTCAGAATCGATTTGGTTCTACTCCATTTTGTTTCCCCTCTACGCACTCTGAATTAGCAATGACAGCAGCGAAAAAGATGCGCAGAACTAAATCGAAAGAAAAGACGGGGCATAAAGTATGTCTCCACCTACTAGACATGTTGGCAGAAGATCAACCAAGTGAAGCTTTTCGCCGTGGCGTAGATGAACGCTCTGGCAAAGGTAAGTATAGTACAAAAGAAGATAATCTTTGGTTCGGTGCGACCATTCCCAACTTATTTAATAAGGAAAGCAGTCGACAAATTTCACTTTCTTTTTAGGATAGGCGATAGAATTAGCCTTAGCGTCCATATCGGTAAAATTTAACCGTCATTCCACAGTGTGATATTTTCGAGCCAAGGTAGATGGTCTGTGGCTTTAATTAATTGAGGTAGTAGGTCTTTATCATGTTGCTTTAAGAATATTTCAATTTGAATCTTGTTTTCCAAATAGTGCAGATTCATTTTGATGACTTTATCATTGTCCAATATTGAGTCCCATGCATTAGTCAGTGCTTCTCTCACCTCTCTTCGTAAAGGCGCTAAGTCATCTAAACTATTTTCGCCGTAGAGTTCATCATCTTCTGCGTCGATATGAAAAATGACGTCTGTCACTTCTATGAAATTATCTAAAAGGGATTTTGTTACCCATTCTCCGATGTGATGACCCTCTGAAACGCTGATGGAGGAATCTACTTGTAGATGAATATCAACATGTGCATCTGCGCCCATCTGACGAGTACGAATACTGTGAACGCCTCTCACGCCTTCTACATTCACAATTTTATTCCTAATATCCTTTACATAAGAATCGGATAGTGCGGTATCTACCAATTCTGCAATGCTCGATTTTGCTAAAGACCAACCAACTATCGCTATCATAATCGCAACGCCAATCGCCGCGAGTAGTTCAAGCCAAGGCACGCCAAGCATAGCGCAGCCGACTCCGATCAGTACCATTATGGAGGAAATGGCATCGGTTCTGTGGTGCCAAGCATTTGCTTGCAGGAGTTTTGATCTGGTTTCTAGTCCCAGTTTGTATGTGATTTGATACAACCACTCTTTTGTTGCAATAGATAAGACTGCGGCAAGGAGGGCAGGCCAGGTCGGTGTTGTATAACTTTCGATAGTCAGCAATCGCGCTGTTGTGTCATAAACCAAAAATGCTGCTAGTAAAAGAAGAAGGCAACCTAAAATCAATGTGCCAAAAGTTTCAAATCGGGCGTGGCCGTAAGGATGATCTTCGTCCGGGTCTGCTATTCCGACTCGGTTGAATCCCCAAACCATAATGTCTGTCACGAGGTCTGTTAAACTATGGATGCCGTCCACAATCAGGGCATATGAACCAGAAATTATCCCGACAAAAATTTTAATAAGACCGAGCCCTAGATCAATGACGCCGCTCAAAATCAATAATTTTTCGGTTTTATTATTTTTATCTTTCATATAAGGCTAATCATTCTACTTAGACCGGTAAGACTATCAGACCTTTGATTTCAATTCGATAAACCAACTCCAAGGTACTATCAAAATCTGGCAAGCAATGTGAATACTCTATGGGGTACAGCCATGGGTTCTTCTGGAAAATACTTTTTAAGTAAAGCACTTAAGTCTACATCGAAGCGTTGAACTAATTCTACCTTCATCGTTGCACCTACGCCTGCGCTCGCACGTATTCTACCGCGCCACCCTTCGTGGGTGTATATTGCCGCTTCGTCATAGGTGAATGATTCCAAGGAATGAAATCCCGATTCACCGAGATCTCTGAATATCTGAGGATGAATGCCGAATTGATTGCCTGCTTTCCAGCTTGGGTTGTATTTTTCTATTAGCGCTTCAGTTTGTCTAACAACATTGCCGCTGAGAGGTAACCAATCATAGTAGGCTACAACAAACACACCATTAGGCTTAAGAAGTCGTTGAATTTCCCTAGATGCCTTTAGCGGTTCAAACCAATGCCAGCATTGTCCGGCAGTGACGACATCAAAACTGCTTGTTGCTAGCCCCGTTTCTTCTGCATGAGCGACATGATAGTTCGTCTCAATTGAGAGTTTTTTATCAATTCCTTTAGCGGCATTGAGCAACTCGATTGCGGGATCAATGCCGGTAACAATATTGTTATTTAGTGCAAAACCACGACCTAGTGTCCCCGTTCCGGTGCCTAAGTCTAGTATTTGTTGATTACCAATCCCAATACCCGAGCTTTCTAATCTAGTGAATAAAGACTGTGGAAATCCCGCGCGATATTTTACGTAATCATCCGCAGTTAAACCGAATTTCGCCTCATCTATCGGAGCCTTCATATCCCTTCTTATGTAAATGATTTACTATTGCGACGGATTATAAGAATGTAATGTTATTTAACTAACGATTAAAATTAATGGACTCATTAGTACAACTAATTACCCCTCGAAAGGGCTTAAAGTGTTAGACCACATTGATACTTGTATTATTGGTGGTGGTGTCATTGGCCTTGCAATCGCTAGAGTACTTTCAAAAAAGACCGATTCTTTGTTTGTACTTGAGCAGAATAAGTCCTTCGGGCAAGGTATAAGCAGTCGTAATAGTGAGGTTGTACATGCGGGGATCTACTACCCCAAGGGTTCACTAAAAGCGGATCTCTGTACCAAAGGCAATCCAGCGCTCTACCAGTATTGCGAGTCGCGCAAAATTCCTTTCAAGCGGTGTGGTAAGCTGATTTTTAGTCAGTCTGATATTGAAAGTTTGGAGGAATTAAAATCCAGAGCTGAACTCAACGGTGTTGTAGATTTGAAGTTTTGGAATTCAGTAAGTTTACAAAAGTACGAACCCGCATTGAGCGCAAAACACGTATTGTATTCGCCGTCGACTGGTATCGTCGATAGTCATGGTCTTATGTCTGCTTTTGTAGCTGATCTATCTGATAATGGTGCTCAGGTTGTTTACAATACTCAAGTTGATGCGATTTCTCTTCAGAATGGACACTTTTTAATTTATTGTAATATTAGTGGGGATAGTTATCAGTTTACCGCTCGAGTACTTGTAAATGCCGCTGGTCTTAGCGCGCAAAATTTAGCGCGACAATGCGATTTTGTTGACCCATCTACGATTCCAAAGTTATATCCTTGTAAAGGAACCTATTTACATTTCAGTGGTAAAAATCCATTCAAGCAATTAATTTATCCTCTGCCTGAAAAAAATACTGTTGGTCTCGGTGTACACGCTACAATCGATATAGGAGGACAGTTAAAATTTGGGCCAAATAGTGAATACATTGAGAGGGAAGACTATTCCCTCGATGAAGGGCTCATTCAAAACTATTATCGGGAAATCAGAGAATTCTTCCCTGATTTAAAATGTGATCAATTACAACTAGGCTATGCTGGCATTAGGCCTAAGTTACAGGGCCCCGACGATGCTGTGAAAGATTTTGCCATTCAGTCCGCTGATCTGCATGGTACTAGGGGCTTTGTTCAATTATTTGGTATCGAATCTCCGGGTTTAACGGCATCTCTCGCAATTGCAGATTACGTTGAAGAGAAACTGAGAGATTCATTTTAAAAATATATTTTGAAAAGCGCTTGACCCTAAACTAACTACAGGTTTTATATTCAATTCATGCATAACCACTCACACAATCATTCTCATGACCACAGCCATGATCATGGGGCCATGGATTTTAAAAACGTGAACGTGAGCTTCTTCATTGCGGTAATGGCAAATCTGGTATATACCATTGTTGAAGCATATTACGGGTTTATTACTAATTCAGTAGCCTTATTGGGTGATGCGGGACATAATCTTTCGGATGTTCTGGGTTTGTTACTCGCTTGGGGCGCGGCTTACCTTGCAACCAAAAAAGCGAGTGCTTCTCGCAGTTATGGGTATCGCCGTTCAACCATTCTCGCTGCTATTGTTAACGCAGTGGTCTTAGTTTTCGCATCAGGTTTTATTGCTTTCGAATCTTTTGACAAATGGTTTTTTCCCTCTCCCATTCAAACAACAACGGTCATGATTGTTGCAACGATTGGTATTTTTATAAATGCCGGCAGTGCAATGTTGTTTATGCGCGGTAGCAAGGAAGACTTGAACTTAAAGGGTGCCTATTTACATCTTGCTTTTGACGCGTTGATTTCAGTTGGTGTTGTTCTTGCGGCGATCCTTATCCATTTTACTGGGTGGCTGTGGGTAGATTCTTTAGCTGGATTGTTGATCGTTGTCATTATTTTGGGGGGTACTTGGGGGCTGCTTAAAGATTCAATCAATCTCATTCTTGATGCGGTACCCGAGGACGTAGATCAACAAGCTGTTCGAGAATATCTAGAGAGAATACCCGGGGTAACAGAAGTCCATGATTTACATATATGGGCAATGAGCACTAATGAAACTTGTTTAACTGCGCACCTTGTCATGCCACTGAACACCTTGTGGGATTCAGAAGAAAGTTATGCGGAAATTGGTAGTAAGCTACGAAACAATTTCAAAATCCATCATGCAACACTTCAGGTTGAGAAAGATCCAGACTGTGATTATGCAGATTGCACATGAAGTAAATTGCACTATAGGGTGCCTAGAAAAATGCTGGGTCTAAGTTTGGATGACTTGTAATATTCAAATTTTTCGATATGTTGGTCAGAAATAACGGATAACACAAGCCTGTAGATTGCTAATGAATTCGAAAAGTGTTTTATTTGTAGTTCTTACGAATAATGCTTCCACAAATACTACTGCTACAAACTACTTTTACAAATAGTGGTATCAAGGAAAAACAAAAGGCCAAAAAACTACAATGACTTCAATGCGTCAATTCATAAGTGACATAAAGAGTAACACTCCCTTGCATCCAATATTGTTGGATGAGCCGGTTTCAATTGATGCATTACCTACCCCCGCATTAACAATTGACCTCAACGTACTTGATTCTAATCTTAAAAAAATGCAGAACCATATTGATGATCATGGCATGACCTTAAGGTGTCATACCAAGATGCACAAATCACCTATAATAGCGAAAAAACAATTGGCACATGGTGCGGTGGGGGTATGTTGCGCGACAGTAAGTGAAGCTGAGATTATGCTCTTAGGTGAGATCGAAAATATATTAATCACTTCACCTGTCGTGACTGAAGATAAGATACTTCGAGTGATGAGTATGGCAAAGCAGTCAGATGATATCGCAATTGTTGTTGATCATATTAAAGGTGCTCAAGCGCTAAATAAATACGCAGATGCAGATGATATCAATTTAAAGGTCTATATCGATTTAGATCCAGGGATGGGTAGAACGGGTATTCGTCCGGGTGAAGACGCTTTGGTGCTTGGTCAGTATATTTTGGAGAGCTGTCCAAGGCTTAATTTCCAAGGATTGCAGATGTATGCGGGTAATTGCATGCATATCAATGGTTTTGAAAAGCGTCAAAGTAAGTACCAGTATATCTTGCAAAAAGGTCTCGAAACTAAAAAGTTGTTTGAATCAAAGGGTATACCTGTCCCGGTTTTAACCGGCGGTGGAACTGGCACTTATGATATGGAACCTGATATCGGCTTTATCACGGAGTTACAGGCAGGGTCGTACGCTTTTATGGATATAGAATACAGGGATATAGGGGGGCAGGAAAAAGAACATTTTGATGATTTTAAGACATCTTTATTTGTGCTAACAACAGCCATTAGTCAACCGCAATCCACTTTGATCACATTTGATGCGGGTATTAAGTGTCTTGCGACAGATACTGCTTATCCCGAATTCAAAGACGTAGAAGGTGTTGTTTATCATTTTGGCGGCGATGAACATGGCATTGTCCAACTCAATAACCCTTCTCGAACGATTAACCTGGGTGATCGCCTGTCTCTCATTACACCTCACTGTGACCCGACGGTTAATCTCTATGATTATTACTATCCCTATCGGAACGGATTGGTAGAAGAAATTTGGCCAATCAGTGCACGAGGTAAATCTCAGTAGTGGATCAGAATAATTCAGCGCCCTGGTTCGAAGATTTTGGTATTGGTGATGATTTCAGCCATGTGCCATCAATAACCATCACTGATGGATATGCGGCAATTCATCAGGCCATCTTTGGCGATCGTCTTCGATTGCCTCTGGATCATCACTTAAGCAAGTTGGTTACTGGGGATATCTTGGTAAACCCTTCTCTGGTTTGTAATGTTGCGATTGGGCAGAGCACCTTTCCATCTCAAAGAGTTATGGGTAATCTTTTTTATCGTGGCTTGATTTTACAGCGCCCAGTTTATATTGGCGATACTATTTCCACCCAGACCCGCGTAGTTGCGCTTCGTCAAAATAGAACCAAACCAGGTAGAGCTGCATCGGGGATGGTTGCTCTCGAAATGCATGTCACTAATCAGAATGCTGAAACGGTCATGTTGTTCTGGCGTTGTCCAATGATTCCCTGCCGAGACGAAAAAGCTGAGACCGGGCAGAATGATAGTTTTGATTTTATGCCGGAAACTTTGGATGAAACGCTTCTAATGGCGGCGATTCCGAAATGGGACTTCAGTGAATTCAGATCCTATTCTCAATTCCATTCCCATTCCCATTCTCATTTTGCTTCACTAAAAGTTGACGAACAATTTAAGCCTGAAGCAAGAGATACTGTAACACTTGCACCAGAGCTCGTTCGGCTTACTTTGAATATGGCCATGACTCATACTGATGCCGCCAGAAGTGTATATGGAAAACGCCTTGTCTATGGTGGGCATACGATATCTTTAGCTGCTGCACAAATTTCCAGAGCACTCCCCAATATGCTGACAATATTAGGATGGTTGACCTGTGATCATCTGGCACCGGTATTTGAAGAGGACGTATTACGATCTGAAATTACCATTGAGAAAACCCACGGTTTAGAGGAAGGTGGCATTGTGATGCTCCACGTAGAATCTTTTCTAAATCGAGATAACAATGAAATTAAAGTTCTGGACTGGCACTTGGTTACTTTATTCGCATGAATCTGTCATAAGAGTATTCACATTTTTCTCTAAGCGTGTTTTTTTGGATTGGGTGAAAATACAGGGAACCACTGTAATTTCTCAGCGTCTATCAAGCCCAAACCTGTCATTGAACCACTGACTGAGTTTGAGTCGTGTTTTGCAAAAGGTGCTTTGTGATCTAGATTGACGCCTGATTCTAGGTCTTCGACTTGCCATAGCGGTGTCCAACATCCGTGAGTTTCCAGAAGCTTGCGAACCGTTTGCTGGTGAGTTTCAGGTAATTCATTGTAATGGCGTCTTAGTTCCTCTAGACACCAGACACGATATGGCGCTGTGCGTATGTGTTGATAGGGTGCGCCTTCTATATTGACATCAAAATGACTGGCATTCGTTTTCCAAGCTTCGGCATTGGCACATAAATAAGGTAGATAGCCAGAACCAATTGAATCAAGGATCGGTCCCCAATCTTCTGGCACATCCTCGAGTAGTTCACCCTCAATGAGGCTCGCTCTTGCATTCCACATCCGAGCAACCCACTCGAAAACAGCGGGTTCGGTTTCCCGCATGATGCGAGCACTGGTCGGATCCATTGAGAAATGGCGGAACATGGGACCAAAGAAACCGAAATCTGCGAGACTGGGTCGAGTTCCTAAGAGGTAAGGTCGGGTTCCAAGGATCGTACTAAATTGATCAAGGGTATCAAAGAAGGTTTTTTCTACATGATGCCAGGTTTCAGCGGTCACGCCGTCGCCATTAGTGAAGTATCTACGCTGACGGTTACGGATCATATATCGCTTGACGAAATTGGGTAGTGGCAAATTTCGAGCTAGTTCGTTAGTCAGTACACGACTCTGCTGCGCAGCACTCTCGGCATAATCCCATCGATAATGCATGGCGGGTCGCCAGAGCCACTCATCAGCATAATCTTCAAGTAATAGACTAAAGAACGCGGTGACTGGATTTTTTGGGATGATAGTAAATTCGGGATACCGCTTGTCGAGCCAGTCTATGATAGGTGTCGTGTCAGTTAGCCAGCGATCATCAGCGAGTTGTAATGCCGGTACCTGAGCTGTGCCTGTTTTAGCGGCTAACTCACCTGTCGGGCTTTTTGCTACACGCTGGTAGGGTAACTCCATATAGCGAATAACCGCTTCGAGTTTACCCGTAAAATAAGAAATTTCTGGACCATAAACGGTAAGTGGTAAAATGGGATCGCTATTTTCATCATTCGTTGTCATTTTAAATTCACCTCAATTTATGCGGTCAGATGTAAAAAGAACTTACATCGTTACTCTTTCAACAAAGCAAATACGGCCTCTCGATCAGATAGGGCCAATAGCAGCAGAAAGTCTCCATGTTCAGACCAAGCAAGTGCTTTTTTTGTTCCATCAACCGAACTCTCTGCAAAAATAACTTGATCTAGAGGGTAGCCCCTCTCCTTTAAAGATTGTCGAATAATCTCTGGGATTTCTCCAAGTTCTCTGCCCCTCAGATAGTCCGCAATTTCATAGATCACAATTTGATCAGGGTTTAGCTTTAGAGCTGATTGTGTAAGGGCATCGATATCACCATTGCTTCTATCTCCTGCGTGCCCAAGCATCACCAGACGTCTCTTTGCAGGTAGCTGCAACAACGTGTTTACAACGGCATTCAAACCATGAGGGTTGTGGGCAAAATCAACCATGATGGACACACCTTGGCGATTAAATATATTGCCTCTTCCAGGGTTTTGTTCATTGCCATTAAATGAACACAGACCTTTTCTAATTGTGTCGAGCTTGACGCCCAAGTGATAAGTTAGGCTGCTCGCCGAGAGTGCGTTTGAAATATTGTGTAAAGCTGCGCCATTAAAGCTAATAGGAATGTCTTTAATATTACAGTACGCTTGTACCTCACCATTGAATGCGGCAAATAGTTGGCCCTCATCTGCAAAAAATGCCGTGGACTTGTTTTTAATTTGCTGTTGAATAAGCGGGTTATTGCGATTGAGGCTAAACCAGGAAATAGTTTGATCTAAGTTTTGAGCGAAGTTTACACAACCCTGATCATCTGCATTCAAAATTAAATAACCTTTGCTTTTAACTGCCTTTCGGACGATAAACTTGGCTTCGATTAATTCATCAAGTGTGTTGATACCCCATTCACCAAGGTGGTCTTCTGCCACATTTGTTATTAGTGCAACATTGGCATTTTCTGCACCCAATCCACGTCGAAGTAATCCGCCTCGAGCAACTTCTAATATGGCCACATCAATTTTTTTGTTACGTAAAACTTCTCTTGCGCCACCTGGGCCAGAATAATCCCCGGTATCAAGGCAATCTTCTCCTGCCCAGATTCCGTCTGTGGAGCTAAAGCCAACGGTCATATCCCCGTGTTTTAGTATTTGGCTACAAAGCCGGGTCGTAGTAGATTTGCCGTTCGTTCCGGTGATGATGGCAAGGGGGATTGCGCGGTATGTTTCCCAATTTGGTTTGTTGGGGAGTTCATCAATAGGCCAGGTGTCAGAACACTTGCCGTAACCCAATGAGAGAAAATCGTCATCCCATAAAAACGGCACCTTATGTTCTAAGGCCTGATCTCTTAAGTGGATTATATCTGGGCGCTGTTCTTGTTTATAAATGTCTCTAAATTGGTCAGCGATTAATCGGAGTTGCTTAGCTTCTAATCTTTCATTGTAGCCAAGTTCATCAAAAAGAGTAAAAACTGCCTCCAGAAGTTCAATCGTCGAATAAAGTGCATCGATAGGTGCAGTGACAATAAGGCTTTGTCCCTTTGCATGTCGTCGGTGAAAGAATTGTGGTTGGGGTCTATCTAACAGGTCATGCAGTGTTCTTATTGCGTTTTGCCAATGTAGATAAAAAGCTTCAAATTTCTCTGGTTCTAAATTTAATTCCAATATAGCAGCAGGCTCATCGCAAAAAAAGTTAGCGCCGGTGAGTCGTCTACCTTCAATGATGGAATTACCAATCAACTAATCATCACCTTCTTCATGCTTCGCAATTCGAACACCACGTTCGTCTCGAATTAGAGATTTTCCCATGGAAAGCTCAAATTTATCTGTATGGCTATCTACGTCTTTATTTTCATCTTTGCTAACGGGTGATGCAGTGATTTGTTCAGTACTATTAAAGTGAATGATTTGTTTCCAGCAGCGGGTAATTTCATCTCCAAAGATAACTAATAGATCCCCATCGACACATTTGCTTAGTGCGATATTAATAGCTTGTTGTTCATCGGGGATGATGTCGATAGCTGATTTTTCTACACCTTGCTTAATCAATTGTTGTGACATCATGTCTGGTACTTCAGTGTCACCACGACCCCGTCGATTGTCATCCGCTTTGCAAATATAATGATCGAAGTGACCGGCAACCGTATCAGCCATTGCGTAGATATCTTCATCCCTACGATCACCTGGTGATGCGATAACACAAATCCTCTTGTTTGATACATCGAGCCGATCTGATAGCTGGCACATGACATCAATTGCCGCAGGATTATGGGCGTAGTCCAGAATGACTTTGAATGGATGTTCATCAAAAACATTCATTCGTCCAGGGGCTTGGAAGAACGAAGTATTAAAGGTTCTTAAACCGTGTCGAATATCTTCTAAAGATTTGCCCAAGGCATAAGCCATCGCTGCGGCAAACATCGCATTTTGCACGTTATGAATTGCTTTGCCTTCGAGGGTTGCAGGAATCAGATGAGTCCAGAGGAGGGGTATATGTGCCCCCTTATCGTAAATGGTGATCATATCGCCATTAATCCCTTTCTCTAATACCAGCGCATAACCTTCTGACTGAATATGTTCTTTCACTAGTGCGTGGGCAGGATCAAGGGTGATATAACAGACACGTTTAGCTTCAGTATAGTCTGCCATTTCAAGGCAGAGTATATCGTCTGCATTGAGTACGACAGTGTCAGTGGCTGTTTCTACAACCACTCTCTTAACCCGCGCGAGTTGTTCGACGGTATCAATTCCTTTCATGCCGAGGTGGTCTGATGTGACATTGAGGCAAGCGGCTACATTGCTAGTATCGTAACCAAGACCGCTTCTTAAAATACCGCCTCTTGCGGTTTCCATTACCGCGAGATCAACGTCAGGATCTCTAAGCACGATTTGTGCGGAGGAGGGGCCAGTCATATCGCCTTTCACTGTTAAATTGCCATCGATGTACACACCGTCTGTGGATGTCATGCCGACAATATGTCCTGCTGCTTTCAAAATATGAGATAGCATTCTGGAGGTTGTGGTTTTACCGTTTGTACCCGTGATAGCGGCAATGGGTATTTTTGTTGGTGCGCCGACATCAAATAACATATCCATCACCTTGCCTGCGACATCCCGAGGCTGACCTTCGCTAGGTGCGACGTGCATTCTGAATCCCGGAGCGGCATTGACTTCTACAATGGCACCACCAATTTCTTTGTATGAATTTGAGATGTCATCCGTTAGAAAGTCTACCCCGGCAACATCCAATCCAATGGCTTTAACGGCACGAACCGCCATTTCTCTATTATCGGGATGAACAATGTCGGTTACATCGATGGCTGTACCACCTGTACTTAAATTGGCTGTGGAACGAAGATAAAATATCTCACCTTCCGGAAGGACGGTCTTTGCATCAAAACCGGCTTCCTCTAATAATCTTTCTGCTTGATGATCAAATTCAAGGCGAGTGAGGACCTTTTCATGCCCTATACCCCGTCTGGGATCACTGTTAACTTCTTCCACTAATGCTTCAACAGTTTGTTGACCGTCGCCAATTATATGACCAGGTACGCGTTTTGCGACCGCGACCAAATCATTGTTTACAACGAGCATTCTATGGTCGAAGCCAGTGACATAACTTTCTACCAGGACGGCTCTACCGGTTCCATTTTTCTTCGCAAACTCAAAGGCAGTCGCAATTTGTTCTTCGGTCGAAAGATCGATAGAGACGCCGCGACCATGATTTGCATTGAGGGGTTTCAATACGACGGGATAGCCGATTCTTTTAGCTGCCCGCTGGGCTTCGCGCTCGCTATAGATGACGTGCTGTATGGGAACAGGTAGGCCTAGATCTTGAAGCAAACTATGGGTATCTTCTTTGTCACAGGCAATCTCCACCGCGATATGACGGGTTTCGCTGGTTATGGTTGCTTGTATGCGTTGTTGATACCGGCCATGGCCAAATTGTACTAATGAATATTTGTTCAGTCGTATCCAAGGAATACCGCGATCTTCTGCGGCAGACACTAATGATGCTGTACTGGGGCCAAATTCTTTTCGTTGAGCGAACCGGACGAAGGCTTCGATATCTTCATCGATTTCAAAACCCTTATCCATTGTATCGGATAGATCAGTTTGCAGTGCGTCGGGTAGACAATGTAATAATAATTGTAGGGCAATTCGAGCGGCTTCAAGTCCGACGTCACGTTGTTTGTATTCGAAAACAACGTTGTAACATCCTTCTTCACCGGTACCTCTTGTTCTGCCGAAACTAACGTCTGATCCGGCGATATTTTGCAGCTCGAGAGTGACGTGTTCCCAGATATGGCCCATCCAAGTACCTTCGTCCTCCCTTAGCCGTCGAACAAATCCGCCAGCAGTTTGATAAGAACAACCGTGCTCATGTAAGCTCGGTAACTTTTCCAGTAATTTGTCATTAAAGTCCGACCCTAGTTTTCCTGAGGGCCATGCTTCCAATATGCCAAGATTGACAACATGTCGTATGACCGGAAAGCTTGCATAGATACTGGGGCCAACATAAACATTACTGGATGTTATCTTCATTTCTAGAAACCTAAATTTAAAAAGAGGTGAACCGTTTCCTTACGATAGATCTTCTTAAGCAGGAAATGCAGCTGCGCCTGTTTCAGGTATATAGGTACATCCCTTTGTTAGGACGTGCACTCGCATACCAATCAAACTGATAGTATCACCGTGGGAAGCACGATCAATACCTGAGTACTCCAGATCACTAGGGTCAACTATGGTAATTGCGCCACTGCCTTCGACATGTAAGACGCCCTCTGGATCAATAAAAGCGGCGGTATCCTCATCAAGCCCCAAACCAATTAGGAAAGGATTATAGGCAACCGCGGACATCAATCTACCTAGGCGATCTCGCTGGCGAAAATGTTGATCGATAATCAGTCTATTGGTTAAACCTAAGCCAGGACAAAGACTAACGGAACCCTGTTTGGGTGTACCGCCAGGTTCTCCACCCGCAATCATATGTTCAGGAATAATTGCTGCGCCTGCTGATGTACCCGCTACATGGGTGCCGTGGGCATTCAGTTTTCGTATCGCCTGAGCGACAGGTGTACCGCCGAGAATGGTAGACAAACGAAGCTGGTTGCCACCTGTGATAAAAATACCTGTTGCCTGATTCAGCACTTCTATAGTTGAGTCGACTTGAGCCTCGGATCGGGTGGTGATATTGAGAGAGACCGCCTCAGCAACTCCAAGTTCTTTAAAAAGTTTGACGTAATTATCGCCGGTATCTTCCAATTCGGAAGCGGTAGGGATAATGGCAATGCGCGCTTCACTGCCACTGGAAATCTCTACAAATCTTTTCAAGATATCTTGATGTTGAATTTTTTCTTCTGCGCCTCCGATAGGGATGACATAGCCTCTTTTCACGCCTTCAGTTCCCACAGATGGCATGACAACCTCCAGCTTTCGTATTTACATTCACTCAAATGTTCCTTTAATCACTAATTTTTTATCTTGCATATGCCACTGTCCTCGGCACATCACATCATGAATTTTATTGTTCTCATCGAGAGAAACTAGATCAGCATCAAGCCCCATCGCTATATGCCCTTTGTTTTTTAATCGAAGCAGTGTTGCAACGTTGCTTGTAAAAAGAGGCAATACGTCTTCAAGCTCAACGCCATTGCGGACTAACTCGTCTAAAGCATTGCTAAGACTGCTGCAACGTGCAAAATCTAAGCTGCTGAGTTCGCCATTTTTGTCGAACACTGGTAGACATCCACCGCCATCTGAACTAATGGTGAGTCTGTCATTGGGTAAGCCTTTATTAAAATAATCACTGACAGCATTTTTGATCGATATACCGGGATCATCATCTGCCATCGGGTAAGCAGTGAGGTCAATATAGGTTCCTGTTTCTACCAGTTCGCAAGCTTCTTCAAAAAGACTGCTAAGCCTATTCACATGTGTTGGATTGAGGACACGATTAGGTAGTTCGGTTTTTTTAAATACCTTCTTTAGAAGAGAGAGCCCTGACTCACCATCCCCGAGATGTAAATGAACAATACCTGCCTTACCGGTTATGAGTCCCGCAACATGCGCTTCGCTTGCGATACGTGCGAGTTCTCGCCAACTTATTTGGCTAGAACGATGATCACTGATGGCAAGTTCACCAATTCCAATGACGCAGTCAATGTGGGTAATGTCTTTTATCGCACTATCCGTCAGTGTCGTTAAGGGAAAGTGATAGCCGCCTGTATAACACCATGCACTCATGCCTTCTTCTCTTAATGCTAATGTTCCTGCAATCAAGGAGGAGGTAGAACGGGTGACATCATCTGTACCTAGTAAGCCGATAGCAGTCGTGACACCTGCGGATGTAAAGTTGCTGAGGGCTACAGTAGGCACCCGACTAGCAAAACCGGTTTCGCCGCCTCCACCTGTAATGTGGGTATGTCCGTCGATGAGCCCGGGTATTAAGCGTCTCCCTTCAAAATCAGTTTCTTCAAGCACCAGGCCGCCACCGATCTCGGGTTTTTGTGAACCGACATAAACAATTTTCTTATCACAGCACAACACATGACCTATACCTATAGATTGAGGTATATAGAGGTTCGCATTGCTGATTAGTTTGAACATGTTTGGATGAGAGTGATGGGCTAGAGGGGCGCATTATATAGGCATGTATAGGATATGGAAGTGATTATTCGGCTTTTATCCGCGCGCTTTTTTAATGTAAAGTCTAGATGTAAATAGCAGGAACTTTAGCTTGGTTTGCGACAAATGGATGTCAGATCCGATTGTGTTTTCGCAAAATACTCAGTACTTCTGCATGGGGTAGTGCTTCAACTACGTTTCCATTGAACCCTTGCATAGTTTTATTTGCGAAGAGCGAATTCATAATTGCCTCGTCTACAGATTGAATGACGGCTTCAAAAATTTTGTCGAGTCTAGTGTCGGGAATAAACTCAGCTTTAGCCAGTTTTTCTTGTTTGCCAAATGATGCTGAATTAGCCGTTGAGAAGGCCATAAATATATCACCAGAACCATGACCAGAAATTGCCCCGGAACGACCTATCCCTAGACTAATCCTCCGGGCTAATCTTTTAAGTTGATGTGGGAGTAGGGGAGCATCAGTTGCGATAATACCGATAATAGAACCTCGTTCATCTTTTATGCTTTTATTGCCCAAAAATCGTCCTACGGGAACCCCAGCAATACTCAATTGGTGTCGCAAGCCAAAATTAGCTTGTACAAATGCACCGACGGTGACATCCACGCCCGATACATTTAGTACGCGTGATGCTGTACCAGAGCCTGCTTTATAATCGTAACAAACCATGCCAGTACCACCCCCAACGCTGCCTTCATCAATGGCGCCATTTTGTGCTTGATTCAGTGCTTGAAAGACATGGGTATCTTTAACGTGAAAACCGTTTATGTCATTAAGCTGGCCGTCATAAGTTTCACCTGCGACCGGTAGTGCCCACTGACCAATATTACTCACCTTATCGATCATCCATTTAATGGATGCATCCCGCGCAACTCCGCAGGAGTGAGTATTGGTAATCGTGATGGGGCCATCGCAACGACCGGCTTCTTCCATCCAGATAGTACCTGTTAGTTCTCCATTACCATTAAGGGAATGACAACCGGCAAATACCGGTGTTGCCATATCCTTTAAGGGGCGAGTTAGAATACCCGTTACACCAGTGCGAATATCATCGCCTTCAATCAGCGTTGAATAACCCACATGAACGCCTTCTACATCAGTGATAGCATTGTGATTTCCTGGTTCTCCGTCAAAAGGGATGCCCGCGCCTCGGGCTCGAATTTTTCCAGATGGTGTATGAGTCCAGTTTTTCATTCCAAACCTATTGTTGGGGGTAACTTGATGAGATCAATTTATCCCAGACGTATTTGAGAGTCCACTTTCTATCCTGTCACTTGTCCCCTAGGGAACTAAGCGGCTTTAGCTTGTTTATAGGCATTCAAAGTTTGAGCACAGGCTTTCGCGGCTTCTACGCCTTTAACAATAAAGTGCTCACGAAAAAAATCAGCTCTCCCTTCACTCATAAAATCATGAGGTGTAAGAACCCCTGAAAAAACCGGCATACCGGTATCAAGTTGTACCCGCATAAGGCCATCAATCACCGCAGATGCCACAAACTCGTGTCGATATATTCCGCCATCGACAACTAAACCTGCTGCGACAACAGCGGCATATTCGCCAGATTCGGCTAACTGTTTAACATAGAGTGGGATTTCAAAGGCCCCTGGAACTGAAAATGTATCGACAATGCGTCCGTCTATTTGTTTGAACTCTGTGATAAAAGAAAGACGAAATTCATCCACGATATCGTGATGCCAGCCTGATTGAACCAGTGCTATTTTTGTACGAGAAGCGATTTGATTTGTATTTAGTAAAATTGTCATCTGTTGTTTCCTTTATTGGATTAAAAACAACAGGGCAAACAAGGAAGTGTGTAATGATTACGCAAGTAATCGGACACGTCCTTATCCTCATAACCAGACTATAACTGTCGGCTCCGGGATCTAACCGGAATCTGCTTGTCCCTCGCATAAAGCCGAGGCGCCCGCGGGCTACGTATCGCTACGATTACCGCCGGTGGGGACTTTCACCCCGCCCTGAGAATTACCACCTTAGCAGCGGTATCTGAGACTATACGGAAGAGGTGGGGAGGAGGGTATAGCATTCTTATGGTAAATGGTGAGTGATAACTGCACTAGTTAGTTCCTGTCCGGAAGGTACTACTTTTGGTTGAGGTTTACAAAGCAGAAAGTACAGGTTACATGTGAAATTTGAAAGAAAATGTCATTTTGTCCCATTGAGATCCTGATCCACCCAGGCTAACAACTCTGTCGATTGATTGAGCCATTGGTCAATTTTATCTAAATAACGAGAAATTTGGTGTTCAGGCCTAAACTAGAATAGAAGGAAAAATCCAGGACATCCAACCAACCCACTATCTCCAACAAAACCTCAATCCAATCTCCCGTGCCTATTTGAACTCTCACCCCTTCAGAAAAAATTGATACTGAATTACCCTTTTCATTTACATTGAGTGAATACATACAACTCATGAAATGGACGGCGGTTTCTCAGCAATCTGAACGCCCTGTTAATCTAACGGGCCTACCATCCGCCGAGCTATGGATACACCATTGCCTACCTAAACCCAATCATGGCAAAGGGCTCTGGGCTCGGTCCGCAACATCAAGGATTATGCAAAGAAATAGGACAATGTTGGATACAGGTTCGATCTGCGCAACGCCTTACCTAATACGATAATAATCGCCTTCTGCTTTACCGCTAATATGAATTAACGCTATGAATCTAGCCTTTGTGCTTAAATTTCAGTAATTAGCTAAGTCATTTTGAAAGTGATGCAGTTGATTTAAGATTGTCACCCATGCCCTGATAGCGTAACTTAACGAAATACAATATTTTTTTGTTAAGAATCCCAAGAGAAACCTATGACTTACCCATCCTTTAAGAGATATGTAATTGTTAAGAACCTTAAGAACCTTAAGAACCTTAAGAACCTGCTTATCATGATGAGTTTGAGCCTCATTGTTTCTTGCGTGCAGTTACCCAAAACAGAGCCAGAAACAGTTCCAAAAATAGGTGTAGAGGGTCAGTTCGAGAAAGTGAAGGCTAATCACATTGCTTTAAGACAATTTATTCAGGCAATGCCAAAAGGGGGAGATCTACACAATCATCTTTCCGGTGCCGTATACGCTGAAAGTTGGATTCGCTGGGCAGAGGAAGATGGCATGTGTTTGAATTCAAAGATATTGGCGATCCAATATCCTGACGCCGATGGATGTGGTGATATGGCAACCATGCAGTCTGCGTTAAAAGATAATCAAAAATTACGAAATGAATTAATCGAAAAATTATCGCTTCGCGATTATGTACCCCATACTGGTTGGAGTGGTCACGATCAATTTTTTGATACCTTTATGTCCATGGCTGCGATGCCAATTCGATTTGGGGATATGATCGCAGATGCAGCTAATCTAGCGGGACGACAAAACATTGAGTACCTCGAATTGATGCATACCCAGGCGCTGTTTGGAACAATATTGCCAATGGTTGGTGGAATGACTATGACTGGGGATTCAGAAACTGACTATAAAGCGTTGATGGATTCAAAATTTGGTAGTGCACTTCCTACTATCGTGGCAGAGGCCAAATTAGAAATAGATCAAGCTATGGCAAGGAAAAATGAATTGCTGAAGTGTGGGACCGATCGGGCTGAACCCGGTTGTAAGGTTAAAGTCAGATTTCTTTCTCAGAATGTTCGTACTTTACCGCCATCAGCTGTTTTTGCTCACGCAATATTTTCTTGGCATTTGATGAAAAAGGATAGTCGAGTCGTTGGCACAAACCTCGTTGCACCAGAAGATGATTATATTGCGCTCCGTGATTACAAGCAGCATATGGCCCAACTAAATTATCTGTATAAAACACTTGGAGAGTGGAATGTTGCCTTGCATGCGGGAGAACTCTGGCTCGGCCTAGTTCATCCCAAGGAGCTACGATTCCACATTACTGAGGCCGTAATGATCGCAAATGCAAAGCGCATTGGGCATGGGACTGATATTGTTTTTGAAACTGATTACAAATCGCTATTGAAGTACATGAAAGAGCAGGGGATAGCGGTTGAAATCAGCCTGACATCTTCCGATATTATTCTGGGTATAAAAGGAGCGAAGCATCCAATCACCGTTTATCGAGATGCAGGCATACCGATAACGTTATCTACAGACGATGAAGGCGTGTCGCGAATTGATCTGAGCTATGAGTATGTCCGTGCAATACAAGAATTTGACCTAAGTTATTCGGATATCAAAGACATAAGTTATAACGGCCTAAAATATGCTTTCTTACCTGAACCTGAAAAAGCCGTAATGCTGAAGTCCCTTGATAAACGATTTTTGGAATTTGAAAATCGCTTCTAGAATAACAATATAGGTAGAGGGTCAAGGTGGTGTCTGGATCAAAAAAATTGTTAGGTTTCTGGGATATGTTAAGCATATCTTTGGGGCAAATAATTGGTACGGGCGTCGTCGTTTTGACGGGAATATCGATTAGCATGACCGGCTACGGCGCACCTTGGGCATTTATTCTAGCGCTCGCAATTGTCGCTATCCCGACGATTTGTATTGCGGCTTTGGGCTCTGCGATTCCCAGCACTGGCGGGAATTATACCTACGTAAGAGACCTGTTGGGCCACAAGACTTCATTTATATATCTAGCTCTATTGATTGCGGGGCAAGTTATTCTTGCTAGCTTTGCCATTGGTTTTGCAGAATACGCTGATGCTTTAATTCCTAATTTGAATCTCACACTGGTTGCCGGAATGATTATGGTGCTTTGTTATCTCGCTAATCTTCTTGGGATAAAAACCGCTGCACGATTTCAGAGTTTGATGGTAGTTGTGCTGATTGTTTCGCTCTTACTCTATATCACCCTCGGCTTATCTAATGTGGACGAGTTTCGTGTCTATTTGGAACCGGAACTTATCTTTCCAAGTGGTATAGGTGGTTTTTTTGCAGCCGCATTTTTATTGCGACTTAGTTTAATCGGATCAGAATTTGTTTCCGAATTTGGCGGTGAGATGGAGAATCCCGGTAAGCTTATCCCGCTTGTGATGGGCGTGTCTCTCTTGGTCGTGACCGTGCTCTATTTAGGCATTGCTATTGTGGCAACAGGTGTTTTACCGCTTGAAGAAGTCAGGGGTAAAAATTTGGCAGCGACTGCTCAAGTGATTTTTTCCCCAGGAGTTTACGTCGCCTTTATTGGCGGAGGTGTCATGCTCTCTTTAGTGACTTCACTCAATGCAATTTTTGCGTGGTGTACTCGTGGTCTTTACATGGCGACTGAGGATGGTTGGCTGCCAGAAAAATTAGCTGTTAAGAATCGCTTTGGTACGCCATACATTTACCTTTCGCTGTTTTTTGTTGTGGGCATCACGCCGATACTCACGGGTTTATCACTGAATTATGTTGCCATTTTAGGCAATGCTGTCGGTGCTATTTTCGGGCTTTTTCCTGTTGTTGCGCTATATAATTTATCGAGAGTCAGGCCCGAGGCCTATGCCAATGCGCCCTTTAAATTGCCAGTACTCGCCACCAAGGTATTGCCCGTGTTGGCGGTGTGTATCTATGCATATGGTATCTATAGTTCTTGGGAATTCATTGGCAATACAGGCTGGATAGCGCTAATGGCTTATATGGTGGTTGTGGTTACCTATGTACTATATCGAGAACCCACTGTTCTAAAAAAGCTTAGCTGCAAACGCAATCCGAATAGAAACTTGTTAGAAGTTAGATAGAATCTAAAGCCTGACTAATATCGGCTATGAGATCCTCAACATTTTCTATACCGATTGATAAGCGAATGAGTCCCTGAGTAATTTTGGCTTTTTTAAGTGCAGCGTCATCTAAAGGCGCATGAGTCATACTGGCGGGATGTTGTACGAGGGTATCGACATTACCAAGACTGACAGCGAGTGAGATCAATTTTACATGGTTGACAAAGGTTTCACCGGAAGTACGTCCGCCTTTGATATCAAAACTAATCATCCCTCCATAACCAGTAGGCATTTGTTTTTTGGCAAGTTCATGATCGGGATGACTTGTTAGTCCGGGATAATAGACTTTTTCTACCATCTCGTGATTGTTCAACCAATCCGCTATTGTTTCTGCATTTTGACAATGGGCTTTCATCCTAAGCTCCAGAGTTTTTAGACCGATATTGATCAGCCATGCATCGAAAGGAGAGGGCGTCACGCCAAACATTTTGTGTGTTAAGGCAACATCCTTTTTCATGTAGTCCTGATGGTGACTTACGATCGCGCCTCCAATAACTTGTCCATGACCTGACAAATACTTCGTGGTTGAATGAATGACGACGTCGCACCCTAATGAAAGTGGTCTCTGCAAATAAGGTGTGGCAAAGGTATTATCCACCATGACCCAGGCATCCCCTAAGTGAGCAAGTTCTGCCAGCGCTTGAAGATCAATAAGGTTCATTGTTGGGTTCGCAGGTGTTTCACAAAAGAAAAGTTTTGCTTCTGGGGCCTTTTCAAAAGCGGCTTTCCATTCTGCAATACTAAGACCTTCAGTCCAGACAATTTTTAAGCCTAGACGCGGCGCCATTTCATTGAAAAATTTATAGGAATTACCATAAATTTCACTTTGGGTAATGATGGTGTCTCCAGAACTAACTCGCCCCATGATCGCCGCTGCCGTAGCTGCCATTCCTGATGATGTCACTTTTCCTAAAGTCGGGGCTTCAATATCAAGACCTTCAAGGCACGCAATCTTTGTAGCCAAGTGATCAAAATTGGGTCCGCCACTGCGTGTGTAGGCATATCCTTTTTGTTTTCCAGCAAAGACATCGGCAGCTTCTTGGGCGGTTTCAAAGGTGAATGTTGAGGTTTGATATATCGGTTGCAGATGAGCGCCAAGTGGATTGTCTCCTTCGCCTAAATGACAGAGAAGCGTTGAAATGCCCATTTTGGAATTGTTTGAGTTGTCTTTGGACATATTTGTACCTTTAACATTTAACGTAAGTTAATAAAATTGATTTTGAGATCAAAAATTGGAAAACGTGAGTGGAAGCTAGTTTTCCTCTTCATATCCATTTTTAAGATCGAAGGGGCTTAAAATACCATGTCTTGTGATGATACCGGATACATATTTAGGCGGTGTAATATCGAAGGCCGGATAGAGCGCGCCAATATCATCTGTTGTAGTGGCAATGTTCCTGCAAGACCTTATTTCACTTGGATCTCTATACTCAATTTCGATGCTGGCGCGATCGGGTTTATTGTAGTCGCAACCCCAAGCAAAAGCATAGAAAGGAATGTTGTGAGCGTGGGCTGCGATGGCATTCTGGAAAGTCCCCACCTTGTTAACGACGTGTCCGTCTAAAGTGATGAGATCTGCAGCAGTCATATATTTCTGTATTTTACCCTCCGCCATAATCGCAGCAGGCATATTGTCAGTAATAAGTTTCACTTCAATACCGACTTCTTGAAGGCTTGGTGCCGTGAGGCGTGCCCCCTGTAAATAAGGCCTGGTTTCAGGAACATAGGCGGTCAGTTTCTTACCGCCTTGCTTGGCTATTGACATGGCGAGAATAAAAGAAGTTTCGGCGAAACACATCGTGAGGACACCATCTCCATCTTCGAGTTGTTGGGCGCCAATTTGTCCACGAAGCCCGTAATGGGTGTACATTTCATCTAAGAGCTGATCAATTCTTGTGAGAATGGTTTCTGCTGGATCTTGATTAGACTCTATCGCGCCCTTTGCGAGCTGAAAAACTTCTTCAACTCGATAACGAATTAATGTATTGGTGGGGCGGGTTTTTGCTAGTCGTTCTTTAGCTAGGTTTAGATCAGCAACTAAGCTCGATTTGTTTTTGGATAAGTCCGCTTGCATTGCCATCGCGTGTACTGCCGCTATCCATGGTCCAACGCCCTGAGTGACCATGGTTTCTATTGCAACAGCTACGTCTTCAACTGTTGCGCAAGAGATAAAATCCTTTTTAAACGGATAATCCTTTCTATTGCCAATGAAGACACAATTACCGTCATAAGACGCAATATTCTTTCGCTTAAGAAGATGGGGGAGCATAGCTTCAATTTGAAGCAATGATAGCGGCTTATATTGAATGATCTGGGTATCTCTGTTCTGATATGTCATGTTGTTAGGCTACTTTTATTGTCTTATAGATGGAGACTTTAGTTTGGCGATGATGGATTGATATCGTCCGTCATCTTTAATTTTTTGATAGGCATTCTTCAGTTTTGTCACAATTTCTTTGTTAGTGTTTTTACTCAAGGCAAAAAACAATTTGGTGTGCAGTTCTTCAATCTCCATAAGTCGGATAAACTGGTTGGGATCAACATTGAGCCTTCTAGCGGACATCACCAAAGAAAATTCGAAAAAAGGAAAGAGGTCGAATCGATCCCTTTCAATCAAAGGCATATAACGATCAACACTTTTAATAATTTTGAGATTTGTAAATCCAATTTTATGGAGGTAGTCATAGACTGCGCCTCCTCTTAATGTGCCGATATCGAATGCCTTTGCCTCTTCTAATGTGTTAGGAAGTTGGTCTTTATTTTTCTCCATTCCATATAAGTAGACATGAACAGGAAAGATCTCCCCAACCCAATGGTACAAGTCTTCACGAACTGAGGTACGATTCATCGAATAAACCAATACATTTTCTTGGCTGTCAATAAAGTGCATAGCGCGGGACCAGGGAACCATATTTATTTCATATGTAATATCGGCTTCCTTGAGTATCGCGACCAATAACTCTGTTGCAATGCCGACAATTTCTCCATCGTCTTTACCTTCCAGTGTGTAATTCAACGGATATACCTGTTCTGTATAGACGTGGATTGACTGGAAATCCTTTTCTTCAAGCAGGTTTCTTTCTTCCGAAAGGGCATTGCATGTTATCAATAAAAAAGAACTAAAAATGATTAAGAACTGTCGATGCAAAATTAAATCTTATACGCTAGGTGGTTTGAAGTTATGGCGATATTTAAGCATTGTAGTACTTTACAGAAACAATCACGCGGTTTAAATTTGGTTCCAATCCATGGTCGATTAGGATAGCTTAAATTAAAGGTAAACAGAGAGGGAGATTGAGTGTCGGGAATATTATCAGGTATGTCTATTGTTGAAGGTTCAGCGTTTATTGCCGCGCCGCTAGGGGGCATGACCCTGGCGCAACTAGGAGCGGATGTGATTAGATTTGATCCTATTGGTGGGGGGCTTGACTACCATCGATGGCCGGTAACGAGTAAAGGACAGAGTCTATTTTGGGCCGGAATGAATAAAGGCAAGCGATCTATACAAATTGATATTCGTGTGCCTGAGGGGCAAGCATTGATAGCGCAACTGCTAGCCAGACCTGGGGACGATAGCGGAATGTTTTTAACAAACTTTCCGCAACGTGGCTGGTTGGCCTATGAAAACTTGAGCCGCCGAAGAGAAGATCTCATTTATGTCAATGTAATGGGTGATCGTTTGGGGGGATCTGCAGTGGATTATACCGTTAATTGTGCCGTCGGATTTACTGATGTGACAGGTGAGGTTGGTGCGACCGAGCCGACAAATTACTTGCTCCCTGCCTGGGACAATATCACGGGGCAAATGGCGGCAGTTGCTTTGCTTGCAGCCGAACGTCATCGTCGATTAAGCGGTGAAGGGCAGCTTGTTAAGTTGGCTTTAAAAGATGTTGCATTAGCAACAGCGGGGCATCTGGGGAATATCTCTGAAGTCATGGTTAACGATGTCGACAGACAAAAATATGGTAACTATCTATTTGGTGGATTTGGCCGAGATTTTGTCACAAAAGATGGGAAGCGCTATATGCTTGTTGGGCTAACGGGTCGTCAATGGGAAGGGATTGTTAGGGCAACAAAAATTGCAGATAGCGTCAGCCGTCTTGAGTCCAGACTTGGCATAGATTTGTCGTTGGAAGGAGAGCGTTTCAATGCGAGAGAAGCCTTGGCCGATCTAATATCGCCTTGGTTTCGAGAAAATGATGCGGTCACTGTCTGTATTGAATTGGATAAAGCGAAAGTTTGTTATGGACCCTATCAAACTTTTCGCCAAATGATTGATGAAGACAGGGATTGCTCTCCAGATAACCCGTTATTTGAACTACTGAATCAACCTGGGATAGGAGAGTACCTTGTACCTACATCGCCGATAAAGTTTGATAAATCAGAAAACTTGCCTGCAATGGTATCCCCACTTCTTGGTCAACATACTGATGAAATTTTAGGTGATGATCTTGGTATGCAAAATCATGAGATAGCCGCCTTACATGATGCAAAAATTGTAGCCTAGGGATACTCTGGGCGATAGTAAGTCAAGATAGTTAAGTCGAAATAGAAAATTGAGAAAGAAGATTATGAAAGTAGACTGGGAAAATTGGTCAGGAAGTCAGATCCACAAGGTAAAAGAGAAGAAGCTGCCTCATAGCGAGGATGAACTCTCAGAAATTTTGATACAGGCGGCCAATCAAGAACACACCGTCCGAACGATTGGCTCAGGTCATTCCTTTGTTCCGTTCTGGACAGACGATACCCTCATATCCCTTGATAATATGAAGGGTCTGATCGATTGTGACCCTGAAAATAAACTAGCCACCTTTTGGGCTGGGTCGAAATTGAACGAAATAGGAGACGTACTCTGGCGAGAGGGTCTCGCTATGGAGAACATGGGAGATATCGATCGCCAATCAATCGCTGGTGCAGTGAGTACGGGTACTCATGGCACAGGGCAGGGATTGCGAAACATCTCCAGTCAAATAGATTCTCTACATCTTATGGAGGCTGGCGGTCAACTTCGGTCTATTAATGGTGCGGGGTCACAGAAGGAGTTGCTGGATGCAGCCCGTGTGAGTTTTGGGTCTCTCGGTATTATTACTCAACTGACTTTGAAACTAGTCCCAGCTTATTATCTTCACGAAAGGAATTGGTCTCTTTCGGTTGAAGCGTGTGGTGAAAACCTTGAAAACTTGATAAATGAAAATCGTCATTTGGAGTTCTTTTGGGACCCCCAAGCCGACCGTTGTTTAATGAAAAGTCTTAATGTCTCCTCCCAAAACGAGGAGAAGAAAATCAGTGAATCTGAATCCGTTGGGCGGAGCTATAGAATATTTCCTACTGATCGTGATCTGCGGTTCAATGAAACTGAATTTACGGTAGATGCAGAGCAAGGGTGGGATTGCTTTTTGGAAATACGTGAGTTGATTCAAAAGAAACACCCCAAAGTTCGTTGGCCACTAGAATACCGAACACTCAAGGCTGATACTGCACTTTTAAGCTCAACAACACAGAAAGACAGTGTCACGATTTCCGCACATGAGGGTCATCAGCGTGATTATCAATACTACTTTTCTGATGTAGAAGGGATTTTCAGGCAATTTGCCGCGAGGCCTCATTGGGGGAAAATCCATCTCTATGAATATGGTGATTTTCAAAGAGTGATGCCTCAATTTCAACGATTTTGTGAAATTCGTAAACAATTTGATCCAAGGGGTCGGTTCTTGAATCCCTTTCTTAAGAGGATCTTTGGAATTGATTGATTTAATTGAAGAAAACCAGATTCATCAGGCGAATATTTCTGCTTTGTGATAAAGTTGCCGAAATTCTATTCTGGAGAGATTAAGGAGTGTTCGAAATAGTCCAAGCCGGTGGGTTGCTGATGATTCCTATCCTCCTTTGCTCTGTAGTCGCCGCCGCAATCTGCGTCGAACGTTTTTGGACACTAAGAAGCAAGCAAATTATACCCGCTAATTTGTTAGCACAGGTTTGGAATTCAATTAAAAATAATGAAATGGACAACAAAAAGCTAAGAGAACTGAAACAGGGTTCTCCTCTTGGTCAGATACTCGCTGCCGGAATTAGCAACCACAGACGCGGCAGAGATCAAATGAAAGAAGCAATTGAAGAAGTTGCAAATCACGTTGTTCATGAAATGGAAAGATACCTTAGTACGCTGGGCACAGTGGCAGCTATTACCCCTTTGTTAGGCTTGCTTGGTACAGTGATCGGTATGATTAAGGTGTTTACTGCAATAAGACTCGAAGGATCAGGTAATGCGGCTGTTTTAGCTGGAGGTATATCAGAGGCGCTCATCACAACTGCTGCGGGATTGACTATCGCTATCCCTAGTTTGTTTTTCCATCGCTTTTTTCAACGCAGGGTCGATGAGCTAGTGATTGGGATGGAACAAGAAGCCTTAAAATTGGTTGAAGTACTCAATAGTGATCGCAGTGAAAGAGCCCAAGCAAAGTCTGTAGCTGCTTAAATGAAATTCGCGCGACGAAAACGAGAAGATGTAGAAGTAAATCTTACGCCCTTAATTGACGTTGTTTTTCTTTTGTTGATATTTTTTATGGTTTCCACAACATTCACCAAGGAAACAAGGATAGCAATTAATCTTCCTCAAGCGACAGGTGATGCTGCGCAAATTGTAGATAAACAAATTGAGATTACAATTACTCGGAATGGCGAGTTTGCAGTAAATGAAGTGGCTTTGGTGAATAACAAATTAACAACTTTGAAGCGCGCCATTGAGAAAATAAGTGAGGGTGATACCTCGATTCCCCTCATTATCTCGGCGGATTCTGCTACGCCTCATCAATCAGTAGTCACTGCTATGGATGCAGCGGGTCAACTGGGCTTTATCCACCTTAGCATCACAACCAGGAATAGTGGTGAGCAAGAGTCCTGATTCAAACACTGTTAGTTCGCTGTCCGATGCCCAGGTTTATTCTCGACTGCTTTCCTATGTAAAACCTTATTGGTTTGTGTTTGGGCTCAGTGTTGTCGGTTTTGCCATCTATAGTATTTCAAATCTTGGGTTCGTGAGCCTAATTGGATTCATCATTGATTCCCTTGGTGGAGAAACGCCAGTTTCAGGCTCGGCAGTGAGCCCCTATCTCGAAGAATTGTTTGGGAAAGGGGACGAATTAGATAGGACACTCATTCCTCTTATGATCGTGACGATCGCGCTTATGCGGGGTCTCGGCACATTAATGGGCAATTATTTTATTTCCATTGTCAGCACTAATCTTGTTCATAATCTGCGTGTTGAAATTTTTGACCGTCTCTTAATCTTACCCAGCCGATTCTATGACAAAAATGCCATGGGTCATTTAGTAGCCAAAGTTACTTTTCATGTTGCACAGGTAGCAGGTGCGGCAACAAACGCCGTCCAGGTATTGATAAGGGAAGGGTTTACGGTTATTGCCTATATTGGGTATCTATTTTATCTCAATTGGAAATTGGCTTTAATCTTTATTGCAGTTGGCCCTCTAATCGGGGTTGTTGTTGCTTACGCCAGTAAACGTTTTCGCCGAATTAGTGAACGTATACAGAATTCTATGGGTGATGTAACTCATGTAGCCTCTGAAGCAATGCAGGGTTACAAAGAAGTGAGAACCTTTGGTGGGGCAGAGTATGAGCGGCAGAGATTCCAAAGAGTAAGTAATGATAACCGCCGTCAATCCATGAAAATGGTTGTGACTTCGTCCATCGCAACGCCTGTTGTGCAATTATTGGTTGCCGTCGCGATGGCTATACTGGTTTGGCTAGCTTTGGACCCTACATTGATTGGTAATATGACTGGTGGCAAGGTTGTTGAGTTTATCGTTGCAGGTGGGCTTCTTGCTAAGCCCATTAGACAATTGTCCCAAATTAATGAAACTATTCAAAAAGGTTTAGCAGCAGCTAAAGATATATTCACTTTGTTTGATGAGCCCATTGAAAAAGACGATGGGCAGCAGACTATTGAAAATATCAAAGGCAAAATCGAATTCAGAAATGTTACTTTTTCTTAGGAGGATGCTAGTGTTAAAAACCCTCATAAAAAGGTTTTGGAAGATGTTAGCTTTGTTGCGAAGCCAGGTGAAACCATTGCCTTGGTCGGCAGAAGTGGTAGCGGAAAAAGTACGCTGGCGAGCCTAATATTTCGGTTTTATTCACCTAATTCAGGGACAATTTTATTGGATGATGAACCGATAGAATCGTTGAAATTGGAAAGTCTTAGAACTCATCTTGCCATAGTAACTCAAGATGTGACCCTTTTTAACGACAGTGTAAATAGAAATATTGCTTATGGCGCCCTGCGAAATGCCTCAACTGACGATATTAAACTAGCGGCCGAAAAAGCTTACGCAGCTAATTTCATAAACGACCTTGAACAAGGACTTGAAACTATTGTTGGGGATGATGGGGTATTACTATCCGGTGGCCAGAGGCAACGATTGGCTATCGCCAGAGCATTCCTGAAGGATGCGCCAATTCTTATCCTTGATGAAGCGACATCTGCGTTAGATACAGAATCTGAACGTTACATTCAATCTGCACTAGATGCCGTCTCGAAAAATAGAACAACTATAGTGATAGCTCACAGACTAACGACCATTGAAAATGCCGACCGTATTTTAGTTCTGGACAAAGGGAGAATTGTTGAGCAGGGTACCCATGAAGAGCTTGTCGCGATAGATGGGCACTATGCCAACCTTCATAACCGTCAGGTAGAAAAAGAGGAAAAAAAGGCTAAATTCACCCCCTATTTAGGTATGAATTTGGGTGAGTTGCCAATTCAAAAGCCAACCTGGGTCGGCGAAAGCTCGCTTACTACTGCGTGGTATAGCAATCGAAATTGGGTGAAATTGTTAGCACCGGTTTCTTATCTTTATTCTGTTATAGCTGCATTTAGACGGAAGAACATCAAAGTCTGGCAAGCGCCAGTTCCTGTAATTGTTGTTGGAAATATCAATGTCGGAGGAACAGGTAAATCTCCATTAGTTGCCTGGCTAGCCAGTCAATTGATATTAAAAGGATATAAACCTGGCATTGTTAGCCGTGGTTATTTGGGCAGAGCGGAGACATATCCCCTTGAAGTAACAGCATTAACCGATCCGATAGAAGCAGGTGATGAGGCTGTTATGTTAGCGCGAAAAACAGATTGCCCCGTTGTAGTTGACCCAAAAAGAATTAACGCAGTAAAGTTGCTACTCGATGTTTACGACTGTGATATTGTAATTTCTGATGATGGCTTGCAACATTATGCGCTTGGAAGAGATGTAGAAATAGCGGTTGTTGATGCAACAAGAGGTCTAGGCAATGGTTTTTGTTTGCCCGCTGGGCCCTTAAGAGAGCCGCCTTCCAGATTAAAAGAAGTTGACTTTGTTATCGTCAATGGCAAGAACACAATTCAATTACCTTGTCAGTATCGATCTATGAATCTCATCTCTCAGGGGCTAATAAGATTGACCAATGATAAAGCGGTATTTGATTCTTTATCAAACAACACTATTCATGCAGTGGCTGGAATCGGGAACCCAGTTCGTTTCTTCGATACCTTAAGATCGGAGGGATACGAAGTGATAGAACATGCCTTTGATGATCATCATCGCTTTGACCTAACGGATATTAGTTTTGGCGATAGTCTACCTGTTGTCATGACAGAGAAGGATGCGATAAAGTGTAGATTGTTAAGTACATCTCTTATTCATGATGACTTTTGGTATCTGAGGGTTGATGTAGATCTTGATCTTGATAGTGAATTTATTGACGCAATTCTTGAAAAAATAAATTAGTTTTTAACCATGTATTGGAAATGAAGTTATAGGTACTAATGTGGCTGTAGATAATAAATTAATAGCAATTCTTGTGTGCCCTCTTTGTAAGGGAAAGCTGAAGTATGACCGGGATGCGCAGGAACTCATATGCCGCGCGGATGGATTGGCTTATCCTATTAAGGATGACATTCCCGTGATGCTTGAAAATGAAGCACGGGAGCTTAATGCAAACGAAAAATTAAGTAAGGACTGAAGTGTTGCGCTTTACAATTATCATTCCTTCACGTTTCGACTCTGAGCGATTACCTGGTAAGGCCTTATTAGATATCGCCGGTAAAACCATGATACAGCGTGTCTACGAGCAGGCGATTCAGAGTGACGCGGTTAAGGTCATTGTGGCGACGGATGATCAAAGGATAGCCGATACTGTAGCGACTTTTGGCGGTGATGTATGTATGACATCAGCATCGCATTTGTCAGGCACAGACAGAATCCAAGAAGTAGTTAGTATTAGAGGCTTCAAACAAGATGAAATTGTTGTAAATGTACAGGGTGATGAGCCTCTTATCCCACCTGAAGTTATTAATCAGGTAGCTGAAAATTTGCGAAGGTCTTCTATGCCTATGGCAACGTTATTTGAGCAAATAGTCACGCTTGAGGACTTAAAGGATCCTAATATTGTCAAGTTAGTTTGTAGCTTGGATGATAAAGCACTTTATTTTAGTCGAGCCCCCATTCCTTTTGATCGTGATCTTGCGACCACCATGAATAAAGGGGGTTTTAAAAGACACATAGGACTCTATGCATACCGTGCTTCATTGTTGAATGATTTTGTAAGCTGGAAAGCTGATGAACTTGAGCTGATTGAAAAATTGGAACAGCTTCGGGTTTTGAGAAAGGGACTGGACATTCATGTGGCGGAGGCGGTTAAAGCTATCCCTCCCGGTATTGATACCGAGAAGGATCTCGAAAGAGCTCGAGCATTGTTTTAGTGTTTATGCTTACTTAGGTTGCATTCTAATACCACTATCAAGACGAATGGTTTCGCCATTGATATAAGCGCAGTTAACAATGTAAGCCGCCGTTTGCGCAAATTCGGAAGGATCACCCAATCGCTTAGGAAATTGAGTCATATCAATCAATGGTTCACGTACTTGAGGTGGCGCAAATTTCATCATAGGTGTTTCGAATATACCGGGTGCGATTGTCGCAATTCGGATGCCTTGTCTAACAAGGTCACGGGCAATGGGTAGTGTCATTCCCGCAACACCTCCTTTACTTGCGCTGTAAGCTGCTTGACCAATTTGACCGTCGAATGCGGCTACGGAAGCCACGTTGACAATAACACCACGTTCACCATCATCAGTAACAGGGTCATTCTTTGCCATGGCTTCGGCACATAAACGAAGTACGTTGTATGTTCCGATTAAGTTCACGCGAATGACAAATTCAAAAGTCTTTAGGGGCATGGGACCGTCTTTACCCAGTGTTCTTGCAGCCGCACCGATTCCAGCACTATTTACATTGATATGTATTGCGCCGAATGTGTCTAAAGCTTTTTGAATGCCGGCTTTTACAGCATCTTCATCAGCAACATCTCCTGAGGCAAAAGTCGCATTTTCCCCAAGGGATTCTGCTGCTTGCTCGGCAGTTTCAGCATTGAGGTCAAATATACAGACCTTTGCTCCCGCCTTAATGAAATTTTCCGCTGTAGCGAAACCTAAGCCTGATGCGCCACCCGTGATAAAAGCAACTTTGTCTTTTAAATCCATAATTTTTCTCTTTTGATTAATATAAACTGTTTGCAGTATACATTGACCCTGTCTGGACTTCATGGATTAGAGCTATGGCTGAGGCTTCGGTATAATCTGCTTTTATGTTTAGGAAATTACTTTGCCGCTGATCGTTCACGAGAATGCATCATTGCTTCATTACAATACCTTCGGTATGGCAATGCGTGCACGGTATTTTTGCGAAGTGGATACGCTTGAATTGTTAAAAGAAGCTTTGAATTTTGCCGCAAAGAAATCTTTGATCCCTTTTATAATTGGGGGTGGGAGTAATATCGTTTTACTACGAGACCTTGACACTCTGGTTATTCATATCAAACTGAAAGGCATTCTCTTTGAGAAAGACCAGATAAATGTCATGGCGGGGGAAAACTGGCATCAATTTGTAAGGCAAATGATTAAGCAAGAACACTTCGGCCTAGAAAATTTAAGTTATATTCCAGGTTCCGTTGGCGGAGCACCCATCCAGAATATAGGGGCTTATGGCGCTGAAATTTCTGAGCGGTTGATATCTGTTGTTGCTCTGGATAGAACAAGTGGAGAGGAACTTTTTTTAAGTAACGCTGATTGCCAATTTGGGTATCGTGATAGCATTTTTAAGCACTCCCTTCGTAATCAATTGGTTATTACATCAATTACATTAGGTTTGGATAAAGGCTTCTCTCCTATTCTAGATTATGTTGACCTTAAGAAAGAATTCGGAGATAGAAATGATGTATCTGCATTAGAAATAAGTGATGCGCTCATCAAAATTAGAACGGAAAAATTACCGGATCCAAGCAAGCAAGGTAATGTGGGTAGTTTCTTTAAGAATCCAATTGTCTCTAGTGAATGGCTTGCGCAGCAAAAAGAAAACGTAAATATTGAGAACCCAAGAAAAGTAAAGGGCGGATATTTTAAGATACCCGCTGCTTTACTCGTCAGCGAAGCCGGACTAAAAGGAAAAGCTGTTGGGGATGCTATGGTCTCTAAAAAACATGCTTTGGTTTTGACTAATCTTGGGTCGGCGTCATCCGAAGATCTGAGATCTTTAATCGAAATAGTTCAACAGGAAGTTAAAGCAAAATTTGAGGTAGAACTGGAAGTAGAGCCAGAGATGGTTTTTTAGAATTCCAGGGACAGCTTATCGATAAACAAACTGTCCCTGAATTTACCTACTGCACCCGTTGATCGGAAGCCTGGGAATTATCATTATCAGGCTCAACGGCTTCTGGAGAATCAGCACTAGGAATTACTGAATCGTTAGATTCAATATCTGTTTCCGTGTCACTGACGGTCTCAGGGCTATCGATTGGCTCAGGGTTGTCGTCAATAGGCTCAGGGCTGTCAATAGGCTCAGGGCTGTTTACACTAACATTACCGCCACCACGGGGATCATTTGCTGAGCGACCCCGCATGCTTGGATGAGAAACATCAATTTGTCTGTCAATAACCGCTGGCCCAGGTAAGGAGACAGCTTCCTTTACTGCTTGTAGAACACTGCCCTCTACTAAAGGAGAAGGGTCTGACCGAGGGTCATTAGTGGCCCGTCCTCGTGTTGATGGGAGAATGGTAACGTTTGTTTCCATTTTGACTTCTTTGGAAGTACTGACCGCTTCGCTAACTTTTTCTACTACTTCTGCTTCTGCTTCTGTAGTTTCTTTAACAGCCTCTTCAACAGTTTCTGTTTCCGTAACAATCTTTTTTGCTGTTTCAGTTGTTTTTGGTACTTCTTTTGGTGCTTCTACGGCCTCGTTCTTTTTATCCTCAACGATTTCAACTGGCGCAGTTACTGCTTCAACTATTTGAGATTCTTCATTTCGATCTTGCTTGTTTTGGCTGCGCTTTCTTTGATGACCTCTGCGACGATTTCCTTGATTCCGCTTATCATCACTCTTGCTTTGAGAATCGTGCAGTGTATTACCTTCCGAATGCGCAATTGCTTCTACATTATTCTTTTCTGTATTCTGAGAAGGCTCATTCCTGTTTCCATTATTATTGCGGTTTCGATTTCTATTACGATTTCTATTGTTGCCTTTCTCAGAAGCGCGATTGTCATTTTGACGATCGTTATTCTTCTCATCTCCTTGAGAATTACCTTTATCATTATCTTGGCGTTTATTCTGATCTTGATTTCTGTTTTGATCTTGTTGTCTTCCTCTATCGGGCTGACGCTTTCTATTGTTGCGCTTACCGTTATTTCTGTTTTGTTTGTTGTTTCTTTTTATTTCTGGTTTATCTGCTTTTCCCTCTGTTGAAAACAAGGTGCTGAATATCCTTCTAAAAAAGCCAGGTGTCTCTGGGATTTCGACAGGAGGAGGTGCAATCTTGGCCACGTTCACAGCTGGCTTTTCAACGGGTGCAGCTTTGGGAGCGACTTGTACGACTTCTGCATCAAGGTCCAGCGTGATTTCGTAACTGGCTTCGCTACCTTCTTCTTCATTTTCGCGAATTCTCTCGACATGGTAATGGGGTGTTTCCATATCTGGGCTCGGCACCACTATGACCTTGACAGAGTTGCGTTGTTCAATCTCAGCTAAAGCAGTACGTTTTTCATTCAATAAAAAGGAAGCAACGCTGATTGGGAGAAAAGCACGTATTTCACTGCTGGCCTCTTTTAGAGACTCTTCTTCTACGAGGCGCATGACGGCCAATGCGGAAGATTCAATATCCCGGATGGAACCAAGACCACTACATCTTGGGCACACAATGCCACTTGTTTCTCCGAGTGAAGGTCTCAACCTTTGTCGTGACATTTCTAGCAGACCAAAACGAGAAATACGACCCACTTGTACCCTAGCTCTATCGACCTGCAGCGCATCGCGCATTCGATTTTCTACAGCTCTTTGATTTTTGGTGGCATTCATATCGATGTAATCAATAACCACGAGACCGCCCATATCTCTGAGACGTAGCTGCCGGCCAATTTCATCTGCTGCTTCAAGATTGGTATTGAGTGCGGTTTCTTCAATGTCTCTACCTTTTGTTGCACGGGCAGAGTTAATATCGATTGATACAAGTGCTTCTGTTGGGTCAATGACGATTGATCCGCCGGAAGGCAAACGTACTTCTCGTTGAAAAGCCGATTCAATCTGACCTTCTATTTGGTATCGATTAAAGAGGGGCACATCACTTTCATAGCGCTTGATTCGACTTTTGAATTGCGGCATAACTAGCTCAACAAATCGCATTGCTTCTTCAAAGGCTTCATCTGTATCAATAAGAATCTCGCCGATATCATCACGAATGTAGTCGCGAATTGCTCGAATAATGACATTGCTTTCTTGGTGAATAAGATAGGGTGCTGGCTTTTCTTTTGACGCATTAGTGATCATTTCAGAAAGTTGGACTAAATAGTTAAGGTCCCATTGCAATTCTTCCGCTGATCTGCCAAGTGCTGCAGTACGCACAATAATGCCCATATCTTTTGGGATATCGAGTTGTGCTATTGCTGCTTTAAGCTCGTCTCTTTCTTCACCTTCAATTCTTCGGGATATCCCGCCAGCTCTTGGGTTATTAGGCATTAAAACCATGTATCGGCCAGCGAGACTGCAGAAAGTAGTTAGTGCGGCACCTTTGTTACCTCGCTCTTCTTTCTCTACCTGGATTATGATTTCTGTGCCTTCTTTAACAACCTGTGCAATATTCACACGACCTTTAACTTTGGACGGTGAGCCAGAAAAATATTCTCGGGAAATTTCTTTAAGGGGTAGGAAGCCGTGGCGATTAGCGCCGTAGTCTACAAATGCAGCTTCAAGACTGGGCTCAACGCGGGTAATTCGGGCTTTGTAGATATTAGATTTTTTCTGTTCTCTATTTCGGTTTTCGATGTCCAGATCATAGAGCTTTTGCCCATCTACTAGGGCGACTCGCAACTCTTCTTCGTGAGTTGCATTTATTAACATTCTTTTCATTACGATATCACTATTATAAAACCGATCTTAAAGATCGCGTGACGTCGCCAAATCTTTTTCTGGTCAGTGGTACTGACACTTTTTACAATGAGATGTTTTTGTTCCCACGCTCGCTTGTGACGAGTTTTGAAACAATCTAATCTCCTTTAATTTACTCCGTTGCCAATAAAGCTAATTCTTGTTCAGGCTATAGTTTGTGGACATCCCAAGATTGTAGGGGATGATGAAGTTGTCCATCAAAACAGCAGGCTAGTTATGCTTACCTGCTTCAATTTGAACTTTTTTCTGTTTAGAGAAAAAAGTGATCAAGGTTTTATGCCTTTCTTATTCCTTAAGTTTACCGGCCAAAAAATAATTTGATTTGGCTATGCCTAACGCGGTCTACGATCGCGGTTAAAATTAAATTCAGCAACTTTTTGCTGAAATGGTAAAAATTCATTTTTAAGATAACATTCGTTATCTTTATACTTGCTGGTAAGCGCTTGTCGTATTCTAATGAGTGTTGAATCAAAGATTCTTTATTCACTCTATGTCTACACGCTATTTTTCTGCGCACTCTTCTCCATAAATGTAGTAAGTTGTCCGCAAAATGTAGCAAGTGTTGCTAAACACAAAATAAGAGCAGTTGCTCTAATGCCCTCTTTTTGTGGATACACCTTATATTAGTATAGCTGAACCAGGGGAAGGGCTTCGTTAGCGGGGCAGATCATAGCAAATAAACCTAAGCAGTTCATAGTGTTATATTATTTGGCAATAACTTACTGATATCTGTTCCTTGGAATCCTGATTAATGACCGATAAAACAAGCCAACATGTTTCCGTACAATTAGTAGAAGTTACTGAGGATTCTGATGGGCAGAGAATAGACAACTTTCTCCTTAAAAAACTGAAAGGGGTTCCTAAATCCAGGATTTATCGATGCATGCGAAAGGGTGAGGTTCGGGTAAACGGGGGCCGGGTTAAGGCCCAGATGAAGCTTAAAATAGGCGATGTCGTCAGAATCCCCCCCATACGCATGAGTGAAGGAACAGTACACCGGGCCTCTGACAGTTTTCTTGACATACTCGAAAACTCTGTAGTTTATGAAGATAAGCGATTGATTATATTGAATAAAGCAACGGGAATGGCAGTTCACGGTGGTAGTGGTGTGAACCTGGGTGTTATAGAAGGATTACGTCAATTACGCTCAGAGCTTAAGTTTCTTGAACTCGTTCATCGTCTTGATCGGGATACCTCCGGGTGTTTAATGATTGCGAAAAAGCGTAGTACTTTGAAGCAGTTACAGGTCTTTCTTAGCAATAAAACTAAACTGGGGAAATACTATATAGCCATCGTTCATGGGCGATGGCCGAAGCGAAAACAGCATGTTGATCTCCCTATACGGAAAAATACCATTGCCAGCGGTGAAAGAATTTGTATTGTCGCAGCCGATGGTAAGCCCTCTCTAACTAAAATTAGGGTTGTTACCCAAAATACGGATCTCAGTCTACTAAATGTAACGCCCGTTACAGGCCGTACCCATCAAATACGAGTGCATTGCAAACACATTGGCTTTCCTATCGTTGGAGACCCTAAATATGGACTGGAAGATAAAGATAAATTAATCAAACCCGGCCGATTGATGTTACATGCTCAGCGATTAGAAATCCCAGCATTGGAAGCAGGAGACAAGCCTTTTATTGTTGAGGCAGAGCCAGATAAATTATTTTCTGATATGTTAAAAACCATTCAATAACAATAAGATAAAAGTGTTACTTGATGTTTTTAATAGAATTAATAGCCTTGAATGTATCGTAGCCTAAACCGCTTAACATTTGCAGCAACAAGATCAATGGTAGTCCATAGAGCGTATTAATGTCCTTGCCTCTTCCTTCTTCTATAATGTGTATGCCTAACCCTTCAGCTTTGATACTACCGGCGCAATCATAGGGCTTATCTGCTTGTAGGTAAGCAATGATGTCGTTATCCGAGAGCTGCTGATACTTAATCTCATATTCATCAAGACCTTCACTGAGAATATTTCCCTGATTATCGACCAGGCAAACCGCAGTACTAAATCTAAGCCATTGTCCTGAGCAGAATCGGAGTTGATCCGCTGCCTTTTCAAAATTACCTGGTTTCGACAAAGTGTCACCGTTTGCAAAATGAGCTACTTGATCAGAGCCAATGATAATACTAGCTGTATCGATAGGAAGTAGGGTGGTTGCAGAAATTGCCTTCTCTCGAGCAAGTCGAGAAGCTTTGGCTTTGGGGTTTTCCCCGTCTTGTGATTGCTCCAGATACAAAGGGTCGAGCTGCTCAAATCCGAACCCTAATTGAGCGAGTAAGGCTGCGCGATAGGCTGAAGTTGATGCAAGAATGAGTTTAGGCGGCATATTGTGGGCTCTCATGGACTTATCTTACTGAATTAACACATTATTTTTGGTAATTGTATGATTTTCTTTGACAGTATGGGGTCAGATGCCTAATATGCGCCACTTATGTTTACAGGGACCCTTCCAGAACAGGTTAATCACCAGAAATTGGGCCGCGAGAATAGAAAACTCGAAGGTACAATTCCGGTGTCCAACTTCCTAAGACTTAAAGCGTCTCTTGAAAAGGACATAGGACAGGTTAACCTTAAAATTGAATTCCGGAAAGGTAGGAAGCATACAACACGCTTAATTGGAAACGCATCAGCTGATCTAAGAATGATGTGTCAAAGATGTCTTTCAGAGATGTCTTACAAAGTGGATGTATCAATTAGATACACGGTAGTGAACACAGAAGAAGCTTTGATTGAGTTGTCTGAAGAAGAAGATGGCATACTCTGCATAGAAGATCGTATGACTTTGGTTAGTATCTTCGAAGATGAGCTAATTGTGAATCTGCCTATGGTAACGATGCACGAACTCGAAGAGAGCTTAGAACAGGTTAGTGTTGGAGAAGACAATAAAGTTGGTCGATGTAGAGTGGATCATGTAAATGACGATTCACTCATCAAGCCGAATACGTACAGACCCTTTGCTGGTTTGGCGGATATGAAGAATGATATTAAAAGGAGCTAATAATGGCTGTTCAAAAAAGTAAAGTAACTCGTTCAAGACGAGGTCAGCGACGGTCTCACGACGCTCTAAAAGGACCTACTCTGTCTGAAGATTCAACCACCGGTGAAACGCATCGCAGACATCATGTGTCAGCTGATGGGTTTTATCGTGGTAGTAAGGTCGTCCATAATACTGAAGACTGATATCTTGGCTGGCATCGCGATGCCGGCCCGATAGCACACTGTTCTGCTTGCTCCTCCCTTTGAAACTTCCTAGCGGTTCGTTAATGTGGGAAATCACCATTAATGAGTAATTTATCAAATAAAATAGCTTTTGTTTTCCCCGGTCAGGGTTCTCAATCTGTCGGTATGCTCCAGGATATGGGGGCTATCGTGATTGAACTATTCAATCAGGCATCTGATGTTGTGGGTTATGACTTATGGGAATTGACTCAAGAAGACCCCAAAGGACAACTCAACGAAACTGAATTTACTCAACCTGCATTATTGACAGCCAGTATTGCAGTTTGGCGTGAGTCTCAAGCCCGCGGGATCGAAATGCCCTCTATCGTTGCAGGGCACAGCTTAGGTGAATATTCTGCATTGGTTGCAGCTGATGCGCTTGGGTATGAAGATGCTCTGGCATTGGTTCAAGAGCGGGGTAGATTGATGCAATCAGCCGTGCCGATTGGTGAAGGTGGAATGGCAGCGGTATTGGGCTTAGCGGATGATCTCGTGGTTTTAATTTGCAAGCAATGTTCTGAAGAAGGATCTGTCGTTCAGGCTGCCAATTTTAATTCACCAGGGCAAGTTGTTATCGCAGGACACCTTGATGCGATAGCAAGAGCTGGAGTTGCCTTGAAGGAAGGTGGCGCAAAACGTGTTATGCCCTTGTCGGTGAGTGCGCCGTTTCATAGCGAGGAGATGAAGCCCGCTGCAATGAAGATGGCTGATGTACTGGCGCAGGTCAAGATTAGAACCCCTAAAATCCCAATCATACAAAATGTGAATGGGAAGATTGAGTCAAACCCCGATAGAATTCGGTCAAACCTTGTTGAACAGATGTATGGTGCCGTACTTTGGACCTCAACAATTCAATTATTTGTTGCACTCGGAGTGAATAAAGTCGTTGAATGTGGGCCTGGCAAAGTGCTCGCAACCTTGAATCGTCGAATTGACAAGTCCCTTAGTTCATTTCAGTTAAATTCTCTGGATACCATTGAACAAACCATTGCGGATCTGAAGATATGAGTCTAGAAAATAAAACAGCCATCGTGACCGGGGCTAGTCGAGGGATTGGAAAAGCCATTGCTAGTGAGTTAAAAGCACAAGGTGCCTTCGTTATAGGAACAGCGACAAGTGAAGCAGGTGCGAAAGCAATGGAATCGGCAAATGTCGGTTTGGTGCTCAATGTTAGCGATCCAGCTTCAGTTGAAGCTTTTTTGGTCCGATTAAAAGAATTCGATCCCGCTACAATATTAGTTAATAACGCTGGCATTACCAGAGATAATTTAGCGCTCCGCATGAAGGTCGAAGAATGGGAAGATGTTATTAATACCAATCTAAATTCTGTATACCGCGTTACCAAAGGTTGCTTAAGAGCAATGACAAAAGCCAGATGGGGTAGAATAATCAATATCAGCTCGGTTGTGGGTAGTATGGGAAATGCAGGTCAAAGTAACTATGCTGCTGCAAAGGCCGGTATGGAAGGGTATAGCAGAGCTTTGGCTAGCGAATTGGGTTCTAGAAACGTTACCGTAAACTGCATAGCCCCTGGTTTCATCTCAACTGATATGACAGATGAATTGCCAGAAGAACAGAAATCGGCTCTATTAGCGAAGATCCCCGCGGGTAGACTGGGTGAGAGTCAGGAAGTAGCAGCCTTAGTAGCATTTTTGGCAAGTGATCTGGCTGGCTATATCACAGGAGAGACAATCCATATTAATGGCGGGATGTATATGGCCTGATCGGGGAAAAGGTAAGTTTTAGGAAAGGTGGACCACGAGAATGTCAAGCAGGCTTTTTAATAAGAAGTCGAGAAAGTACTTGATAGCTTAAGTGGCAATTTATTAAAATGGCGCAGAATATACTGCACCTTAGTATGCACAACACGTAGGAGTGAATAAGCACAATGAGTAGCAATGAAGAAAGAGTAAGAAAACTGGTTTGTGAACAGTTGGGCGTTAAAGAAGAAGAGGTCACTATCAATGCTTCTTTTGTTGAAGACCTCGGCGCAGATTCACTTGATACAGTTGAGCTCGTCATGGCATTAGAAGAAGAATTTGAAACAGAAATTCCTGATGAAGAAGCCGAGAAGATTACGACAGTAAGCGAAGCTATAAAGTACATCGAAGCTCATAGCTAAGTTCTACCTTATTGTGATAATTAAGTGAGCCGCATTTGCCCAAGTAAATGCGGCTTTTCTTTTTTTGACAGTTTGGTTTAGTAGTTTGGCTCTAGGAAGTGTGGTTTCGATTATTTTGACTCTCGGAGATAGCGATTGAATACTCGTAGAGTAGTGATTACCGGTATAGGCATGATAAGCCCTCTTGGCGCATCAGTAGATGCAAGCTGGGAAGGATTGTTAGCGGGGAAAAGTGGAATCGGCCCCATAAAATCATTCGATACTGAAGGCTACAATGTCCGGTTTGGAGGCGCTGTTCCAGAATTCGATATGAATGAATACATATCGAAAAAAGATGCTCGTCGTATGGACGGCTTTATTCAGTTTGGTTTAGTCACCGGAATCCAAGCCATGTTGGACTCTGGCTTAGCAGTAACTGATGAGAATAGACATAGAATCGGCGTTGCAATTGGTTCAGGAATTGGCGGCATTGTGACAATCGAAAATTGCCACAATATTTTGAATGCCCGGGGTCCCAATAAAGTGACCCCTTTCTTCGTTCCCTCTTGCATCATTAATATGGTGGCAGGTCAGTTGTCGATAAAGTATGGATTGCAAGGTCCCAATATCGCGATTACGACGGCTTGTACTACCGGCACCCACAACATTGGTTTTGCAGCCAGGATGGTTGCATTTGGAGATGCGGATGTGATGTTTGCTGGTGGAGCTGAAAAATCTACCTCCCCAACAACTATGGCAGGTTTTGCTGCCATGCGCGCACTATCTACGCGTAATGACGAGCCAGAATTAGCGAGTAGACCTTGGGATAAGGATCGTGACGGTTTTGTTTTGAGCGATGGTTCTGCTGTCCTCGTCGTAGAAGAATATGAACATGCAAAAGCACGTGGGGCGAAGATTTACTGTGAATTAGCTGGCTTTGGTATGAGCGCTGATGCCAGTCATATGACATCACCTCCAGAGGATGGTGACGGCGCTTTAAGGTCTATGCAAAATGCCATGGAGGACGCAGGCCTGAATTCAGAGGACATTGACTACATCAATGCCCACGGTACATCGACTCCTTTGGGCGATGTTGCAGAGACAAAGGCTATAAAGTCTTTATTAGGGGATGATGCGAAAAAGGTCCCCGTCAGCTCAACAAAATCTATGATAGGACATCTTCTGGGGGCTTCGGGTTCAGTAGAAGCAGGAATTTGCGCTCTCGTAATCAGAGATCAAGTGGCGCCGCCTACCATTAACCTCGACAATCCTGGAGAGGGCTGTGACCTGGATTACATCCCACATACTGCCAGACAAATGAATATTGGTGTCGCGCTTTCAAATTCGTTCGGTTTTGGCGGCACCAATGGTAGTTTGATCTTCAAGAGAATCTAATGTTCATTCGATTCTTGTCGTTGTCTATTATTGGCGGCTTATTTGGCTTAACACTGTTCTGCGTAGCTTCCCTTAATCAAAATATCAGCCCACAGTCTTCTTACTATCAGATTAAACCGGGAATGGGTTTAAATGCGGTAATTGATCACTTGAGCCAAAGTGGTCAAGTTTCGACACCGGCATTAGTCCTGAAAGCTTATGCCTACATAAGTCAAACAAAAGGTGGGATCTATGCAGGGGAGTATCAGTTAAAAGCTGATTATACATCCAGACAATTGATAGAACTCTTTCGATCAGGAAAGGTGGTTCAGCGTAAAATAGTATTTCCCGAGGGACTGACTTTTGCTGAATGGAGAGAGATAATCAAGGTCAACCCTCATATAACTCAGACTTTACAGAACATCAGCGATAAAAATATTATGGCTAGACTGGGTAGTAAATTAGAATATGCTGAGGGTCAATTTTTCCCTGATACTTACCTATTTAACAGAGGCGCGACAGACTTTTCTGTATTGAAAACTGCATTTACAAGGATGGAAAGGGTTATTGAAGATGAGTGGCAAGCTCGAAAACCCTCTACTTATCTTTTGAATAAGCAAGATGCACTTATTCTGGCTTCCATTGTCGAGAAGGAAACTGGATACGGACCCGATCGAGATTTGATCGCCAGTGTATTTGCAAATCGTCTAATTAAAGGTATGAAATTGCAGTCAGATCCAACCGTGATCTATGGCATGCCTGAATTCGATGGCAATTTAAAACGATCGCATTTGAGGCAAAGATCAATCTACAATACCTATGTTATCGATGGGCTACCTTTCGCGCCAATATGTAATCCAGGCCTAGCCTCGATACGTGCAAGTCTTCAAGCGCCTCCGAGCGAGTACTATTATTTTGTGGCTAGGGGCGACGGTAGGAGTCAGTTTTCAGCTAACCTTTCAGAGCATAATAAGGCGGTTGTTGAGTACCAGATCAAAAATAGGGTGGAACAATATCAAAGTTCTCCTAATCCCTAGGAATGTAAAACAGGCCCCTTAAGGACTTATAAAAGAAAATGTAGAAGGCGATATGAAGAAAGGATGTTTTATTACAATTGAAGGTGTGGAAGGCGTTGGTAAGTCAACCAATATTGCCGCTATCGAATCGCTTTTACGGGCGGAAGGAATTCCTTTCATTTCAACACGAGAGCCTGGAGGCACCCCTCTGTCCGAAAAAATACGTGCTTTGCTGTTAGATAAGAATGAAACAGCTATGCATGACAAGGCTGAACTCTTATTGGTTTTTGCCGCGCGAGCACAACATGTTGAAGCGCTCATAAAACCTGCGCTTGAAAAAGGACAGTGGGTTATTTGCGATCGATTCACAGATTCTTCTTTTGCGTATCAGGGATTCGGCAGACAATCCGATATTAGTCTCATTGAGAGAGTCGAAAAATTGGCCTTAGGGGATTTTGTTCCGGACATCACATTCCTACTCGATTTACCCGTGGAAATCGGGCTTGCTCGTGCTAGTAAAAGAGGCGAGCTAGATCGTTTCGAATCAGAGGATCTTGAATTTTTCAACCGAGTGAGAGACGGATTTTTGATAAGAGCAAAGGCTGATCGAACCATAATAATTGATGCTGGTGGATCTCTAGCAGAGATTGAAAAACAAATTGCTATTCATATTCAAGCTCGGATCAAATCATGGAGATAGTTGATATTCTTCCTTGGCAGGATGAAATTAGAAATCGCATTTCCGATCAGTTTCTTAATCAGAAATTGCCTCATGCTTTTCTTTTTGAGGGACCTGCGGGAGTAGGCAAGTTTGAGTTTGCCCGTGGACTGGCGCAAAAGTTTCTATGTAATAGATTTTTAAGTGATACCAATATTGCACCTTGTGGTTCCTGCACTGCCTGTCTATTGATTAAAGCAGGCACACATTCAGACTTAAGACTTATTCAGCCAGTTGATTCGAAGCAAATTAAGATTGATCAGATTCGTGATCTCATCTTATGGGTAGGTAAGACATCTCTACGAAATGGATTAAAAATAACAATAGTAGAACCGGCAGAGCAGATGAATCAACGTTCTGCTAATGCTTTACTAAAGTGTTTAGAAGAACCTGCACCCAATACTATGATCATGCTCTTAAGCTCTCGAGCAGGTAGTCTATTACCTACCATTCGGAGTCGTTGCCAGACTGTAAAATTTACCATTCCCTCAAGGAACATGGCTTTGGATTGGCTTAGTCAAACAGCACCGGAGCTTGAAGATCCAGAATTAAGGCTCGATATTGCTGACGGTATACCCGGTCTTGCGCTTTCAGTCAGTAATGATGATTTAAAAATTCGTTTGCAAATCGTAGAAGCGATGAAGTCAGTTATGGTTGAGAAGGGCAGTGCACTCTCAGCAGTGCGATTATTCAAAAAACCCAATCTTGAGTCGATATTACTAATTTGCGCAACCTTGCTCGCCGACTGCGTTAAACTCAAGTTGACTAAAACAGATTTAGTGATAAAAAACAAAGACATAATCAGTGAGTTAAGCACCATTGCGAACCATTGCAATGTGCAATTTTTGATTGCAGCTTATGAAAGAATTGGCAGAGATCTGAAAAGTGTCCGAGGGCCATCAAATCCAAACGAAAGTCTTCTATTTGAAAGCTTGATGATTGATCTAGGTCGAGAAACACTCCTCTGACCCGGTTCAGTTTCTGAAGGATATTTGTGCCCACCACCAATTCACCTTGTAGAATGGGGACTCATCAGGCAAGATTTCCATACTATAAAAATTGAGCAGTTGTTATGGGCAAGTTATCTCGAGGCGGCGCAAAGAAAACGATGATCGCCTTGACCATCAAAGACAAGGTGGTTTTGCATAATTACTATATGCCTCTTGTAAAAAATGGCGGATTGTTTATTGCCAATCGTACTGAATATGATATCGGTGATGACGTGTTCATCCTCTTAAATCTAATGGACGAATCTGAAAAAATCCCCGTCGCTGGTAAAGTCGTCTGGATTGCTAAGAAAGGTGTTAAGAGTCCTCATACACCTGGGGTTGGGATACAGTTTAGTGATCCTGACAACATTGCAAAAGATAAAATTGAAACCTATTTGGCAGGCAGTATCGGTTCCGCAAATGCGACTGCGACAATGTGAACTGGGACAATGTGAACTGTAATAACGTAAAACACGACAATGTATAGTCCGCAATGCAATTAGACCTCAATTTCGTACGGCAACATTTTAGCGCCTTTACTGGTGACACCAGAGTCGAAGGACATTTTTTTGACTCAGCAGCAGGTTCTTTCCCTTGTCTGGGTACTGTTGAAGGGCTCGATAGATTTTATCGCCATCATAAAGTCCAACCAGGTAACCCTTTTGCTGTGAGTGAACTGGCAGCCTCGGAGATGGCCTACGCAAAACAACGCTGGGCAGAAGCGTTGGGCGTCAAAGAAAATGAAGTCGGCTTTGGACCTTCGACAACTCAGAATATCTATGTATTAGCGAATGCATTTCGTGAAACCTGGTCATCGGGTGACGAAATTATTGTGACTAATCAAGATCATGAATCAAATATTGGTGCAATGACAAGAGCAGCGAAAGCGGCAGGCGCTGAAGTAAAAATATGGTCGGTAGATCCAGAAACTGGCTTTCTAGCTAAAAGTGATCTAGAGAAACTATTGAACGCCAACACTCGACTTGTCTGTTTTCCTCATAGTTCCAATATTGTAGGGCAAAAAAATAACGCAAAAGAAATTATAGAATTAATTCACAATTGTGGATCCTTAGTGCTAGTCGATGGTGTTTCGTATGTACCTCATGAGATCCCAGACATCGGAGACCTTGGTGCGGATATCTACGTATTCTCTCTCTACAAAGTTTATTCTGTTCATCAAGGTCTACTTGTGATGAGGGAAGCGGTAGTTGATTCATTGCCAAAACAAGGACATTATTTTAAGGATAGTATCGATGTCAGTGAACGCTTTATCCCCGCCGGTCCAGATCACGCTCAAATTGCAGCCAGCGCGCCGGTTCTAGAATATATCGAAACCCTTGCAGCACATCATGGTGGGCCAGTTCAGGATTTGAGATCAGCTTGTGATTTTGTTTCGTCGCTTTGGCGAGTACATGAAATAGCACTGGTAAAACCCTTATGGATTTTTTCCAATCAGCGAATAATGTGCGCCTAATTGGATCAGGTACTGCAGACGAAAGGCGATACCGTCTGGTTTGTTTTCTACCCCAAGAAGATAGCATTGAAGATCTTACTCACATCCTTTGTGATCAAAGAATGCTT
>JAESSY010000046.1 GCA_016763855.1 Pseudomonadales bacterium | reverse complement strand
TCTTCTTTTGTAACTTCTTCAATTTCATCCAGCGCATCAATCGCTTCCACTTCCAGTTTTATCTGCGCTCTCATATTAGCTCGTTCCCATTTGCGCCTAACGTTTAACATATGCGGCGCGTAGCAGCTTGCTGCGGAGCGTCCGAATGAACGAAGTGAATGCCATAATGTTCTTGTTAGGCATTTAAGCACCTAAGTTTGGGGGTAAAATTTCAAACATGGGCACTCCTTCAGGAAAAACCGCCCAATTCGGAGCTGAAGCAGTATAAACGGCCATTGTTGGTACAAAGTCATTTGAATTGTTAAAAGTGGATACAGCAACTGAATAAAAATTACCAACTGTAACTTCTGCGCATATTGTTACCCCGCATTTTTCGCAGAATAGATAATTCATGTCTTTTCCCGAATTCCCCTTACGAGTAAAGATAACGGGACTACCACTAACAATTTTAAAATTATCTTTTGGAATCCATACCCCAAACCATTTATCCGAGCCAGTAAGAATTTGGCATTCTTTGCAATAACAAAACAGCGAATTTATTGGTTCACCTTCGACAGTGTATTTTAAATTTCCACACCCGCAACTACCATTTTTTACTGACATTTTTTCCTCCTTGATAAGTTCGATTGATGCCTAACATAATAGTAGCCACCAAATTGGCGCATACTCTATTTCTTTAAAATTAATCTCACACATTATCAATCACTTAGATAATTTACTTTTAAACCTATCCCGATTCTACCCACAAACCGGCCTCAAAAAAACCCCAACAGATCAAGTAAGGCCAGACAATGCACACTATTGGCACATACCCCATCTGCATACTTCGGTAGTTCGCGCCAATTTGGTGGATACTACGGATACCGGAGCGCCCATCTCATCACTAATGTCACTCGCTTAGATCAAGATGTACTATCAACCCTAGGCGAGAAAAGCATAGGCGCGCATTGAATCAAGAACAGGCTAAATGCCAATAGCCAAAAAGCACCCGACAGGCTAATAGCTTCTATATAGTATTCAGGAAAGAGACTTGGTAGAAAAACTCTTACTAGAGCTGAACAATTAACTGCCAAAAATGCAATGACGATCATTCGAGAGGCGAGCAAGGGTCTTCCAGTATGTCCTAGTGAAACCCTGACCATCATGCCGAGTGTCATTCCGCCAATTGTGCCTATCGTCAGTCCATGCAAGGCTGGTTGCCCAACAAAACTTATGGCATCGCCCACGGCAAAAAGCACATATCCGATAATCATCCATGCGTAGGATACGTGCAAAATCCACAGCAAGGGGTTATTCCATATTCTCTTGTCGTACCAAGCGATCAATCTAACCAGATTAGAAACTGCGGCTAAGCTAGCAACGATTGTTAAGGTCATTTTTGCCTCAGGATAGAAGCTATAACATAGTCCGAAAAATATGGCAGAGAGTATGGAAACTTTTTCGTTAAGTTTTGAAGTGCGCGGTATATAACCTTCAATAGCCGACCCTGAAAAGAAGGGAATTACCCTTCCGCCAATAATTGTAATTATTACAGTCACCAAAGCAAAACTCACCCGCAGGGCCATTCTACCCCCAGTTTCGATCATACCCAATGCTTCGAGATGAACCGTGATATTTGCAAGGATAAAAATCATAAATATAGGAATGAAGAAAAGGTTCCTATAGTTCTTGGATTTAACTATCGGTATACCGATCACTAAGGCAAGACAAGGCAAGAAGCTTAAGTCCACGATCGCAACTAACAGTGGGGGTACAGGGAAAAGAGGGAGTACCCTTCCTAACATCCACAACAGGGCGAGTGCAAATAGTCCGTATCCTTTGGCTGTTTCTAAACCAGTCCAGTTCCGCACAGCGGTAAGCAGAAACCCGGCAATAACGGCAATGGTATAACCGAATATCATTTCATGGCCATGCCACTGATAAGAACCGTAGTATATGAATAGCCCGTTAACAGGATACCCATTATAGAATAATATCCAGTTCAGGACGAGCAATAACGAAAATAATCCCGCCATAAAAAAGAAGGGGCGAAATCCGAAGTCAACAAATAGATTATGCATTTTCAAGACCTATAAGTTCCAATCCCTGGTTTATTAGGTGTTTAAATTCTTGATGCGTTTTGCACAGGCTTTCTAAGTGCAAGGTGGTGATTTCATTGTGCATTTTCATAGAAAGAGATAACTCGTGTAATTCTAGATGTAATAGCCATTCAGCTGGATGACTTTTTTGGCTTTCTTGAACGAGCTCCATAAATTCTTCTCTGGTGACCTCCTCGTTATTACTAAGACAATTTCTGAAATTTCGAAGCTCTAAATAAAATTTGATTTCATTAGGTAATTCTTTAGCGGGCCGGTTAACTGATTTTTTTTCTTCAGGCTTTGGAGGGAATACATCAAATTTTTCTCTGTCTGCACTACCGGCAAAAACTGATACAATGCTCTCTCCTACCGCCATATCATAAGCACCCCACTTAGGATCGAAAAGTGAATCTCCTTTGGGGTCAAGTACAGTGCAATTCTCAAAACTAAGCAACACAATCTTCCCATCTTCTTTTGTTAACCCTTTTAGCCATCCTTTTACGGTAACACCGGACAAAAATTCTAAGCAAACTATCTGTTCACGTTTGATATTCATGATTTGCAAATCGTACTCACTTGCATCCTCAAGCGGTTTCATTAGATTACATATTCTGCCCACTGGAGAACCAAAACCTGCACTATGATAGGTAGTGTCATGTCCTTCCAATTCTTTACAAGCAACTGAAAGCTGCGTGGGGCCCTCTGTTCCTATATAGATTTCGCCTCCCAACGCATTGGTCATTAATCGAGTAAGGCGACCTGAAACCTGCAGGCCTGAACTATATTCAGTAGTTGTGACGACACCACAACTCATTGCAGAAGCAAGGGAGCTACTACCACCCTTCTGGTAGCACATCGTTGCCGCATATTCTTCAAGAATTTGAGTCAGATGACGGCAACTTTTTGTAACGAATAATTGAGGTTGTTCTTGGGTGATATCATAGCTTGTTAAGACTGCTTCAACTGTCAATGGCAGCTTCAATACCGAATCACTTAAACAATGTCGAGACTCTCCCAGAGAAGAAAGCAATCCCGCACCAAATATCCCGCTGTCATCTACATTACCCACCAAACCATACTCCACTGTCCACCAGTGCAATCTTGTTAATAGCGCTAGCTCAGAAGGCTCACCCGGCGAGGCCAACAACTCATTTAAGTTATCTTCGAACTTAACGATCTCGTAGTTTGTAAGATCATAATCTTCCTTAGCAATGGATAATGATCTAACCGCTTCATAAACCGCCACATCCCATTGATTGAATATCGCCTTCATTCCAATTGCACCAAAGCGCTGCAAATACTCTGCGTATTCTTCATCGGCAATAATAGGGGCATGACCTGCTGCCTCATGAATGATATCCGGTGCGGGGGTATAATCGATATGTTCTATGCTTCTCATATCCACTGCAATCGCGAGAACCTTCAAAGATTGAAGTTCCATAAACGCCTGGGGCGGAATAAAGCCGTCTACAACAATCGCTCGCCATCCTAGCTGCTTTAGGCAAATGTTCATTTCGTCAATGGATGGAATCTTTTCAAGCGTGATGCCCGTTCTTTTTAAACCATTAAAGTAAACTGGATGAGCTTTGTCTTTCAAATGATTCACCAATTGAGACAGAACATATCGCCAAATCGCCTGATCACGCGCGTTATATCTCTTATCGTAATCTTGCTCGGCAACAAACTGTCGCAGGTGAAAGGGTAGCTGGGTCCGAATATCTGTCTGGCTTAGCGCCGCAGGAATCAAATCTATCTCTCTTGACATGTCTTTCGCTACACACATAGTACAAAGGAGGAAGTTTAGCTTGCGAGACATGTAAGGTGCTTTCGTTATAGTTGATGAAATTTTCAGATATTCAGCTTATCATTCATTTTTTATCCAATGTTTGAAAGGTAATTCCTCTATGCTCCAAAGTAAGGGAGATATCCTACATTCACTTTCTGATCTAGATCGCCAAATCTTAATGCACTTACAAAGTGACGGGCGTATCAGTAATCAAGAACTTTCGGAGCGGGTAGGGACTTCAACTGCATCTTGTTGGCGACGGGTAAAAACCCTTGAGCAGGCTGGCATCATTGATAGCTACACCGCGCTGCTTAATAGAGAAAACCTCGGCTTAGGGCTTTGTGTATTTGTTCATGTCACGCTCTCTCGGCACAACAAGAAAAATACCCAAGCCTTCGAGAAATCGATTCAGCACAGGGCTGAAATCATGGAATGCTTCGCAACAACGGGAGATGCCGACTTTATTCTGAGAGTCGTAACCAAAAGCATTTCAAGTTTCGATCAATTTCTCGAAGACTTCCTTTTCGAATTGCCGGAAATTTCTCAGATTCGGTCAAACATCGCTTTGCGAGAATTGAAATTTGATACGGCGCTTCCTCTCGATTGAACTACTTTGCCCGCTTGCTTTTCCTTTTGCTGCGCATCGCTATAAGATCAATAGCCTGACGGATTTTTTTATCGACCTTCGTTTTACAAAAATACGCCAATAAAAATCTTAACCTCTCTGTATTACTAACCCACGGCGTTCTTCTTGAAAGCGTTTCAATATCCCTAAGCCTTCTCTTAAGTAGGCCGAAATGGTGCCTACTGGTTTCCAGATCTATAAAACGAACATCAATCACGCCTTCATGATATCTAACGAAGATGTGCTTTGGATATAGATTGTAGTGCTCAATGCCAGCAGCATGTAATCGTGCAACGCTAACTGCGACGCTCTTACACAGATGCCGGCGATCCCAAGCAACCAGCTTGACCGGGTCTTGAAGGAGTTCGTCCAATGCACAATATCCCTCTAGGGATTCTGTTACCAAAATCGCCTGATGTTCTCCTTTTATTTTCATGCTGGCAAAGAAAACGGGTTCAATACAGGGGATGTTACGTTCTCGATATCGATGTACCTGTTCTAATTCCGATTTAAATGTGGGCCTGGAAAAGAATCCCGATGAGAGATTACGAGACAAATGATTTGATTGTCTTTTGACGAAGAAAACTCTGCCCCTGCGTTGTAATTTGAATACTGTACTCCATCCACCACGACCCGTATTAGCCTCATCCACCGCTTCGAGTTCTAAATTCCACCAGTCATCAAATCTCAGCAGACATTCCTCTTCTAACCAAGCTCGCCATTTTTCTGGAATATAGACTTCCATTGAACCTCCCCACAAGTGTTCAGTCGCTCACTGAGGTCATAGGAAAATAGAGATCTAGCCTAGTTGAGCCCGGCACAGAATAAATGTCAATCGCACCATCGTGATCTTTTAGAATTGTCCAAGCCGCCGCCAGATTTCGCAGACGCTTGCTTAAACCAGCATAGAAATTTGATTGTTCCGTTGGATCGAAGATATCTACTAGATCAACGGGGTCTATTCCCTGTCCCTCATCAGCAAACTTGAGTACATAATATTCCCCTGCACGGAGTTCATGCTGAAAGAGTGATTGAGCTTCCATCTTATAATGACGACCAGAAATAATAACCACCTGATCCTCTGGCTGAACCTCCGCTATATACCTGATCAGCCCTAACAGAAGGGTTTTAATATGAGGGGATGAGCCCAGGATAACCGCTGACGTACTTTCAATGTCGGTGACAATATCTAATTTGGGATGCCGCATTAAGAGTTGTTGGTACTCGTCTCCTTCAAAAAACTCATTAAGAAGTTGACACATATCAATTGGATCACGGCGGGGCTTATCATTCTTAATCAGACTGACTATATCCGTTAGTACAGCATTCGCTCGTGTGGCGACAGCACTATCATTATCCGAGCTTAAATCGACCGCTACAACATTAGCAATTACACCCAAAGCCTTTTAGTTGCTCTGACTGGTCAACCTTTCGAAATAGCGCTATGGATTCTCCTTCAGCAGCTTTCCTTAACTTCTCTTGAATTTTCAATTCGAGATTAGCCTTCATAAGTTGACTAGATTGCACTTCTATTGTTTGTAAAGCTCTTGAAGAGCTAATTGATACCAACAAACTTTGTAACAGAACAAAAACAAACAAGCCTGCATGAATTTTGCTCTCTCCTCCAAAGCCATAAATGGCATCAAACATATCATTGAGGGCCGCAAGAAACAGAAAGAGACAACCGATACCTAAGAGTACGCTTCCTTCTCGCCTTCTTATAATTATTAGCACGATTTCAACTGAACCATATAAAATCGCACAAACTGTTATCAGTTGAAATGCAGGAACAAGTTCAGTCGCAGATCGAATGGGAATCACCAAAGCCAATATGCAAAAGACAAGGGAAAGCCCCCAGATAGTCCGCAGAATCAGAATTGAGATATCCTTAGCAAAAAGGCTATGCAGGTAGCTCATGAACAAAGGTACAGAAAGCATCCAGAGCGCATATTCCATGCGAGCAAGAAACTCCCAACCCAAACCAGGAAACACCTCGTTTATATATCGTTCTCCCACGAGCAATATCCGTGCACCAATAAAGAGACAGAACAATCCAAGAAATAATCCTGATTGACTCTCCTGTCGAAAATACCAGGTCGACAGGTTGTACAAGGCCATAATGAGAATAGCCCCTACCAGTAGCAGATTCTTAGCTAATTGACTTTCGCGGAGTTGATATAGGGTATCAGGGCGACCAATTTTTATCACTTCCCATAACCCAGCGCCACGATGATGAAAATTGGCAACTTGAAGTACGATTTCAACACGATTAGATTTAGGCACAAAGCTGATCACCTGAGGCGCATAGGCTGGCCGAGTGTTCGCCTCTGTCCGACCCACCATGCCGACTTCAAGCAGTAACTCTCCATCCACAATAAGGCGGTAGGCAGTACCAATAGATAGTAGCTTTAGTGCCAGTCGATCTCTGTTCGCGATAAGCACATCAAGTTGATACGTCGCAATACCGATACCAGGCAAGGACTCTCCCGATAATTCAATATCATTCCAAAAGCCTGGCACTTCTGCGGTAGTGATTAAGGTGGGGAGAGATTTTTCACAAAGTTGGTGACTGTCTAAGTGCCGATTCCAACAAAACTCCCAACCTCCTGAGAGCGCAATCTCACCATCATTTTCGAAATCCCAATCACGCAAATCAATCAGGCCATTGATTACTTTTGGGGGCTCTGCATAGGAGGGAGTCGCCAAGCAAAGCATGCATGTAAATAGAATAGCGCTAATCGTAGCCAAACGAGAAACACCCTCCATCATTATCAGCCATCTCCGAGCTTAGCAATTAATGCCTGAGTGTACTCATCGGTTCCGGCACTACCCCCTAAATCTGGCGTCCGCACCTTTCCTTCACCTATCACTTGACGAATGACTGCTCTTATTTTTGTCGATTCGTCAGTTAATTTCAAATAATCTAGCATCATCGCTGCACCCAATAGAAGTGCTGTTGGGTTGGCAATGTTTTTCCCTGCAATATCGGGTGCACTCCCATGAACCGCCTCAAATATGCCCCTTTCTTCTCCAATATTGGCGCCGGGCGCAAGACCAAGCCCGCCGACAAGACCTGCACACAAATCCGAGAGAACATCGCCAAAAAGGTTCGTTGTTACGATTACATCGAATCGATGAGGATTCATCACTAATTGCATTGCACAATTGTCTACGATCATTTCCTCACACTCAATATCTGGAAATTCTTTTCTGATTTCTTTTGATACTGCTAAAAACAAACCGGATGTCGAACGCATAATATTCGCTTTATGAACTACTGTTACCTTTTTTCGACCTAGCTTTTGAGCGAGAGAGAAAGCGTGGCGCAGAATGCGTGTACTACCCCGGCGAGTGATAACACTGGTTAATTCTGCTCTTTCGCCATCTTCACTGAGTTTATGGCCGACCCCCGCGTACATTCCTTCCATATTTTCCCGGGCAATCAAAATATCAATATCAGAGTAGCGCTGGCTTGCACCTGGGATGGACAAAGTCGGCCTGACATTTGCGTAAAGATCAAAATGCTGCCGCAAAGATACATTTACGGATGTGAATCCACGTCCAATGGGAGTTGTAATCGGTCCTTTGAGGGTTGCTCTATTTTTCTCAATCTGGGCCAAGGTCTCTTCCGGGATCAGGTCTAATCCTTCTGCGATAGCGGGGCCACCTGCCAGTGCGTGCTCAAACTCAAGGCCGCAATCAAGCGTATCCAGAATCGACAACACGGAGATCATAATTTCTTCGCCGATACCGTCACCGGGTATTACTGTAATGGGTATATTCATAATGTGCATTGTATCTTAGTCTGTGAACAAAAGGCGTCCGCACGCAGTGGTATACGGACAAGCTATGTACTAGTTGTGTTGTCTGCCTAGAAGGGAATTTCAGCACTGCCTATTTCGAGTGGCATTCTGTCGCTTCTTGGAATTTTATCAAAAACCCCAAGACTCTTCAGCACTTTACTTAACCATCGGAGCTTAGCTCTGTCGAAGCTTAGTTTTGTCGAACAAGGTACTTCAAAATATCCACGATCTGGTCAACCGATGTCGCCCATGCCATCGCTGCGGCATCGACTTCCTTCAGAGGATGAATAATATCTTCAGCATGCAATGTGACAAATGGCTTGCCCATCGCAGCACAATAACCGGCATCAAAGGCTGCATTCCATTGCTTGTATTTGTCACCAAATCGGACCACGACAAAGTCACTCATTTCTATCAATGTTTTTGTACGAATAGCATTTACTTTTGCTGATTTGTGATCGCGCCAAAAATTAGCACCTTCCTTACCCAGATGATCTCCTGCTGCATCACTGGCTTCGTGATCGCAAACTGCGGAGGTAAATTCAATGTCTAATCCTGCAGCACCCGCTTTTATCTCTTCTCTCCAACCAGTGTGAATTTCACCAGAAAGGTATACTGTCATGGTCATACTAGATTTCCTTCTTCCATTTTTTTGACGAATCTTTCTCTGATTCGTTTTTTGTCAATTTTTCCTGATGCTATTCGCAAAAGCGAATCAGCACTCATTTCAATATAGCGAGGAACCTTAAACCGAGAGATCAAATTCTGCAAATAAACTCTCAATTCGTCCTCATCTATTGTCCCATTCACAAAAATAGTTGCACCGACTTCTTCTCCCAAACGATCATTAGGAACCGCGTAGACCGAAGCTTCAAGTACTTGAGCATGACTCAGCAATGCTGCCTCTACTTCCGCACAGGCGATATTCTCACCCCCACGAATAACCAGATCTTTTATTCGATCAACAATATAGAGATAGCCTTCTTCATCAAGATAGGCTACATCTCCAGTTTTTAACCAGCCGTCTATGAAGGTTTCAGCATTGGCTTCTGGTCTATTCCAATATCCTCTGATGATGGAAGTGCCTCTGATTAACAGCTCACCCCGCTCCCCCACATCCAGGTTTTGTCCAGATTCATTGACTATCTTAATATCCAATACAGCAGAGCAGCGCCCTGAACTACTCGGATGCGCCAGATAATCTTCTCCTCCAATCCCCGTGCCGATAGCATTCGTTTCTGTCATGCCCCAACCGGTATTCGGCAGCGCCTTACCGAAGGCTTTGGCAATACTCTTTACTTGATCAGGTGCCCTGGGAGCGCCACCACCTCCGACAACATCAAGAGAACTCAAATCTTTACGATTACGGTTTGCATATTCAACTAAATCTCCCGTCATCGCTGCGGGGGCTACAAATGAATTTATTTTCTCATTCGTAATAAGATCTGCAGCCTTAGCGACATCCCATTTGTACATAGCCACAACTTTTCTTTGGCCTCGATAGGAAAGTAATAGGGCCGCCAATAAACCGGTAGCATGAAAAAGAGGAACCCCTAATAGCGTTGCTGGCTGATGTGTCGGCTCCGCAACTTCAAGGTTAAATAGTTGTCGGTTAATCAGCACTTCTAACTCCCACGACATTAAGGAACTAACAATATTTCGATGGCAGGCTACGGCCCCCTTTGGATGTCCTGTAGATCCAGAGGTATACATCAATGTTGCATTATCGAATGGACCCACATCAACTGCTGGCATGTCGGAAGTACTTTGTTTTTTCAAAAGCGTTTCTAAATCTCTTTCTCCTACATTAGATCTTACAGCGATTAATTCCACATCTAGCTTTTGATCTGATATGAGCGCCAAGCGTTCTTGATCGGCAAAAAGGACTTTCGAGCCGCTATCTGTTAATCCATAGAGCATCTCATCGCTTGTCCACATTGAATTCATCGCCACTGCCACCGCGCCAATGGATGTAATCGCCATAAACGCCAGTATCCATTCTGGGTAGTTTCGCATTGATATTGCGACTCTATCGCCTTTCTTGACATCAAATTTCTCAACGAGTAAACACGCTATATGACCCGCTTTGGCATAGGCCTCTTCATAAGTTATGCGCTCACCCTCATAAACAATGAAGCAAGCATCACTTCTAGTATCATTAAACAATTGCCTTAGGGTCTGAGGTCCATTAACAAAAGTACGGCAATCGTGTTCATACAAGGGTTGAAGGCTGAGCTCATAGTCCATCCCCTTTGCCGTAAGCAAAGCTATCACATCAGTTCGAGTCAATTTATTGGCCATCAGTACCTCGTTAAAAGATCAGTAACACGCTTTTCAATTAGCATAGCTTTCCAAACTGAGGAACAAGATGCAAGCACCATCAAATTGGAGAATCATGTAGAATCATCTATTGGGCAATCATTCAGGATAAGTAACTCATGTCAGATACTATTGCACCGCTGCATCACCCTTATGCCGACCTTATCGGCTTGAGCATTACATCAAGAACTGAAGGCGAATGTACTTGCGAAGTCGCATATGACGAAAAATTATTGAATCCAAATCTAGTTATCCATGGTGGCGTTATTTATTCCATGGCTGACACCAGCATGGGGGGCGCTGTTCATTCCGTACTGAGAGAAGGCGAATTTTGTGCCACAATAGAAATTAAAATCACTTATCTTTTTCCTGCAAAGGATCAAGATCTAAGCTGCAAATCTAGCGTATTGAAAAAGGGCCGCAGAGTTGCGATGTTAGAAAGCGAGATTTTTTGCGGGGACAAACTCATCGCAAAGGCAAGTGGTAGCTTTGCAATATTTAGTTAAATATCAGCATTTGTATAAAATGCAGAACATATGAAATCTGTTCTGAACACCTTGAAAGTCCACAAAACAGCATCAAACAAAATTGGAGTTTAACATGAGCATTAACCACTTTAGTACCGCCACAGAAATGTTGACTGCATTGCGCAACAAGGATATTTCATCAAGCGAATTAACAGAATTGCACATTGAAAAAATAGAAGAACACGATGAGAAGCTCAATGCCTTTGCGGTAAAAACTTTTGATAGGGCGAGAGCCTCGGCAAAATTAGCGGATCAAAAAATTTCAGCAGGAGAGAAAGGTTCGCTATTAGGGTTACCCATGACCCTAAAGGAATCTACGCTTACCGCTGGATTGCCACAAACTGCTGGTATAATTGAGTTTAAGGGATACTTACCGCCAGCAGATGGAAAGTTAGCTGGCACTTTATTCGATGCTGGCATCGGTTTACTCGGTAAAACAAATATTCCCATTGCCCTCGGTGATTGGCAGGCTGACAGTCCCGTTTATGGACGAACCAATAACCCTTGGGATCTATCATGTACACCCGGTGGAAGCACAGGAGGTGGCGGTGCCGCACTAGCCTCTGGCATGACACCATTAGAAATCGGCAGTGATATAGGAGGCTCAATTAGAGTCCCCGCAGCATTCTGTGGTGTTTATGGTCATCGACCCTCAGAAACCGCCATCCCCAAAAGCGGAAGTTTTCCCTTGGCAGACTTACCGAACCCAGCATTCTTGATGGGAGTACAGGGACCGTTGGCGCGATCTGTTGATGATTTAACGCTTTTATTCAACGAGGTCAAAGGCCCGGATATATTCGAGGATGTTGCATGGAAACTCAAGCTCCCTAAAGCGCGTCATACGAAGTTACAAGATTTTCGCGTGGCAGTTCTTCCACCCTTTATCAACACGCCAATCTCATCAGCAATGAGTACGAGGCAAGAAGAGCTGGTTTCCTTTTTGTCGAAACAAGGTGCAAAAGTCGAGGTCATCGCTCCTGAGTTTGATATGGAGAAATATTTTCACGATTACATTCGATTACTTCAAGTCGTCACAACACTGGGGCTATCTCAGGCCGAACGTAAGGCGCAAGCCGACGAAATTCTTTCATCTGGTACTTATTTGGCAGAAGCCTCGGCAAGCGGCTTAACCATGTCGGCTCAGGACTATCTGATGCTAGTGACCACGCGACAGGCCTATGCACAAATATGGCAGTCATTCTTTAAGGATTGGGATGTACTCATCGGGCCGATGTCGCTCGACAGTGCATTCCCACATCAAACAGGATCATTGCAAGATCGGACATTACTGATAGATAATCACGAAGTGCCATATTCTAGCAATATTGCTTACCCTATGGTTTCAATACTCTGCGGATTACCATCGACTGCTTTTCCCGGGGGTCTTGATGGTCAAGGACTACCACTCGGCTTTCAGGCTATCGGTCCTTATCTTGAAGACCACACGACCTTGCAGTTCGCAGGATTACTCGAAGAAGCATGGCATAGCTTCCAAGCTCCGCCGGGTTACTAACTAAGAGCACAAAAGTATCTGAACCTATGAAAAATTGCACTCAATGTGGAAAATGTTGTATCGCATATAGCGACGGCGGCCTTTCTGCATCTTCGAGTGAAATCGACTATTGGGAGCATCAACACCCCCACATTTTTCGCTATGTCCACAAGGGAGAAATCTGGATAGACCCAGACACCAAGCAGCCCCTGACACTTTGCCCTTTTTTGGAAACACTACCGGGGACACCGCTAAAATATGGTTGCAAGATTTACCTCGATCGCCCTGAAGATTGCAGGCATTACCCGGTTACTATTGATCAGATGATCAAAGACGATTGCGAAATGATTGAAGTCAAGGATCGAAAAGATTTTAAGAAGGCGCAAGCAACCCTAGACAAAATAATGTCCGATAGCCGCCCGCCGTATCTTTAATTTGACGCACTTCCTAATTTGATAGATATTGATCAATGACCTTTTCAAATTTGTTCTGGGCTTTCAAAATTAACTTCGGCAAATGATAAGTCGGAAACAGATCGTCCGAAGCCTCATAATTTTTCAGTAATAACTTCGACAAATTCGCTTTGTGTACCTCAGTCGTCCCATCCATAATCCCCATCTGAGGGGCAGACATCCACATATCTCCTAAGGCAGTTTCATTCGACATGCCGAGTGCACCATGTAAATGAATCGTGCGATAGATTATGTCGTGATTCACCTTTGCAGCACTGATTTTAATCGCGGCAATTTCTTTTCTGATTTCCCTTGTATAAGAGCCGGTCTTGTCAATCAGCCAAGCAGTGTAAAGAACATGCAGTCTAAATTGTTTTAACTGGATATAGGAATCCGCCAAATCTGATTGCACCATTTGTAAATCTGATAGGAGTTCTCCTTTTGAACGACGACTTAAAGCCCGCTCACAAGCCATGTCCAAAGCTTTAGCACAAACTCCGACGGCTCTCATTGCATGATGAACCCGCCCCCCACTCAATCGCGTTTGCGACCCAACAAATCCAGCGCCTTCTGTACCCAATAGTGCATCTGCAGGTAAGCGAACATTGTTATATCGAATATAGGCATGGCCACCTCGACCTGGACTAGTGTCATAGTTGTCACGCAAGGGAGTACCAAAGCCATGGACATTTCTGACAATTTCAACGCCTTCAGTTTCCCTATCTACCAAGAACATTGAGGCGCGCTCAATTAAGGGTTTATCAGGCGCCGTTATTGCCATCACAATAAGAAAATCTGCCCCAGCACCATTTGAAGTAAACCATTTTTCACCGTTAAGCACCCATTCATCACCGTCTCGGGTGGCGAGGCACTTAAACTCACCGGGTTCACCTGCGTGTGGTTCAGTCATGGAATAGGCAGAATGTTTTTCTCCGGCTAGGAGAGGTTCAAGGTATTTACGCTTTTGTTCTTCCGTACCATTGTGAGCAATCAATTCCATATTTCCAGTATCTGGTGCCTGACAGCCAAAAATATAAGGACCCATTCGAGTACGACCGAGCTTTTCATTTAACAAACATAATTTAACCTGACCCAGTCCGGGACCACCGAGATCAGGTCCTAGATGGAAACCCCAGAGACCTCTGTCCTTAACTTGGGCTTGCAGATCTTTGATGTAAACTCGAATTGCCTTCCAGGCATCTTCATCAAGACGCTTCCCATTTTTATCCGTGCCAGCACTCATAAAATGATCTAGAGGTTCAATTTCCTCCTTTGTAAACTTCTCAACCCAATCTACTTGTTTTTGAAATTCCGGTTCTACATCAAAATCTATTGCCATTACATTTTCCCTTTAGTTGGAATCTATTTTATTAATTGAGCTGTCGATATTGCACTATTCATTTCGCTCTATCCATATCGCTCTATCCATATCGCTCTACGGTATTTTCAAATATGAATCCAGATTGAGCTAAAACAAGGCGATGTCTCGCTCCTTCCACATCTGCTTCGCTTAAGGCATATCCGGCATCTCCAGCCCAAAGCGCTATTCTGATACCTGCTTCATTCTTCACAATATGCGTCTCATATATTTTGTCTTGTTGATCGCGGAAATCTGACAGTACCGCATTGGGGCTTTGGTACTGATTAATATGAAAGAGGGATATCCAGGTGGGAGGGGCTAGATCAATCTTACCTTCAGTATGCAAAGCCAAAGCGCCTTCAGGACTTACCCATCGGTGATTTGTAATTTCTTGCCCATCAACCTCAACTGCCTCGTTTCCAGAAACTTTTGCCACAAAAAACCAGGTAGCAAAGCGTTTAGGTGTTGTTGGGGGTGGTGTCCAATGTGCAAAAGACTCAAATCCTGCTGCATCTAACTTGATGCCTGTTTCTTCTTCAGTCTCTCTTACCGCTGCAACTTTGGCAGCACCGGCGAGAGAGGTGTTCTCCGCACCATAATCCTCAGCATCGATCCGACCTCCAGGAAAAACCCACATGCCACCGAAACTAATATCGTTATTTTTTTGTAGCATCAGAACTTCCATCCCATTCGCTGAGGAGTCCCTTAACAAAACCACCGTGGCAGCAGGAATGACGGGATTGTCAGTCGGTTTTTTAGTGATATCTCCATAAATATCGCTCCTGTGTTTGCTCATATAGTTCTCATCCTTTGCACTCTTACCTTTAATTCTGCCTCGTATTATTTAACTTGGCTTTACCGACATACCACCATCTACAGGCATCAAAATTCCAGTGATAAATTTGGCTTCGTCTGACACCAGAAACAACGCCGCGTAGGCTGTATCCCAGCCACTCCCTTGATGTCTACCCAAGGGCACCATTTTGTTTCTTCTTTCTCGGACTGACGCCGTATCCATGCCTGTGGCATTCGCCGTTCCTTCAATTGCCATGGGTGTATCCATTAAGCCAGGTAAGATCGCATTGCAACGAATACCATACTGCGCATACCCCGCAGCAATTGACTCGGTTAATTTATTCACTCCCGCCTTTGTTACCTCGTAAGCAGTACCACCGTGATAAAGCCGCGATGCTATAGAAGATATGTTTAGAATGACGCCGCCTTTTTGTTCTTTCATAACGGGTAACGCGTGTTTCGATACCATCCACAACCCTTTGAGATTGGCATCAAAAATTTGATCCCAAACCAACTCTTCGAGCGCGGCGACTTTTCTATCCTTTGCGCCTATCCCTACATTGTTCACGAGAATATCAATACAACCCAAGGTTTTGTGTCCTTCTTCAATCAAAGCCTGACAATCTGCTGGTTGGGTAATATCGGCTTTAAAGGCAATCGCCTTGCCGCCTTCGGACTGAATCAGTTCAACTGTTTGCTGCGCTGATTCCAGCCTATTGTCGACACAAAATACTTCAGCGCCCTGTCTCGCAAACAAAATCGCCATAGCGCGACCGTTACCAATAGTATCTCCGTCGGTTTGTCCAGCGCCTACCAGGACAACTTTTTTCCCGGCTAAGCGGCCCTCATTATCGATTTTCATTCTTCTATCTGCACACCAAAAGAATTGAGTAACATACTAACCTGAGTGTACTGCCCAATGACCATTACTATATCCATGAGTTGTGCCTCGCTATAAGTTTGTGCAAGGGCATCCCAGGTCACAGTACTGACAAAACTATCCTCAAATAGCTCATCCGCAGCTTTGATAAGCAGTACTTCACTCTTCGACCAACTACCCTCAGCAACGTCTTGTTGAAGCGCTAGAATATCCTCTTCAGACAAACCGGATCGCAAACCAATACGAGTATGTTGATGGAACTCATAACCGGAATTACATCGGTGACCTGTTCTTAGAATCAAAATTTCTCGCTCTCTTGGGCTCAGCTCCGTTTCTTGAAGAATATAATTACCCCATTTTAGAAAAGACTTCAGGGCAGCGGGACGGCGAGCAAAAGTGGAAAAAATATTCAGGGTTTTCCCGGATTTATTTGTCACTGTGATCAGAGCATCCTTTTGCTCGTCGTTTAGTTCCGATGGCGTTAATGGTGCTATTCGAGCTTTATCTAGCCTCAAAATGTTTTCTCCCTTCTTGTTAAAAATATAGCGTTAAAAATAATGCAGTATCAAAAATACAGCGAATAATAGGAATTTTCCCTAAAAAAGAATTGATCATAACCAAGAATATAATTCTGAACAAATCTTGCATGACATAGACAATTGGTTTTTACTCTGCCATGAATCAATAACGACACAGGATATCTGCATGGTTATTCTAAACTTGGTGCTTTTTACCGTACTGATTGGCGTTCTCTATCGCTACAGTAAAGGTGATACACCCTTATCACGTCAGGTCCTTGCAGGTCTTATTGGTGGTATTCTCTTTGGGTTCTTCCTTCAGCTTGCTTATATCGATGACAATGCAATCGTTAAGTCTACCCTTAATTGGACTAATGTTGTTGGTAGCACTTATGTCAACCTACTCAAAATGATTGTCATGCCACTTGTTCTGGTCATGATGATCTCTGCGGTCCTCAAAATGAAAGAAATTGCCGCTGTCGGAAAAATTGGCACCATGGTAGTCGGCACACTTGTTTTCACAACAGCAATCGCTGCTTTCGTTGGTATCGTCGTCACGAATAGCTTTGGCTTAACAGCTGACGGTTTAACCGAAGGTGCCCGTGAACTCGCAAGGGCAGAAGTGCTAACTGTTCGACAGGAAAGAGTAAGCGATCTGACACTCCCGCAAATATTGGTTAGTTTTGTACCAAGTAATATCTTCGCAGATCTTACCGGCGCAAGATCGACGTCCATCATCGCTGTTGTGATTTTTGGTATCCTGTTTGGCATTGCAGCACTTCTTGTAGGACGAGACAATCCAGAACAGGGTGAAGCAATAGACAAATTTGTAGACGCCGCTATGTCTATCATTATGAAGCTGGTACGGATAGTGATGATGCTCACACCCTATGGCATTCTTGCATTGATGAGCAAAGTGATAGCTGGCTCAAACGGTGAAGACATATTGAGCCTCTTAAGCTTTATAGTGGCATCCTATCTTGCCATTCTTATTATGTTTGTTGTTCACGCTCTTATTTTATTGTCCGTCGGCGTCGGAACCCTAGGCTATTTTCGTAAGGTTTGGCCAGTACTTACTTTTGCATTTACCTCCCGAAGCTCTGCTGCAACGATTCCTCTCAATGTTGAAACCCAAATTAAAGAGTTCAATGTACCCTCATCCATCGCCAACTTGTCTGCCACACTAGGGTCAACCATTGGACAAAACGGATGCGCCGGTATTTATCCCGCCATGTTGGCGGTAATGATTGCCCCCACAATGGGCATTGATCCCATGGAGCCAATCTTTCTTTTGAGTTTAATCGGCATTGTTACCATCTCCTCATTCGGTGTTGCGGGTGTCGGTGGTGGCGCAACCTTCGCTGCGCTAATTGTGTTACCCGCAATGGGTATGCCTGTGGTATTGGTGGCACTGCTAATATCAATCGAACCTTTAATCGATATGGCCAGAACCTCTTTGAACGTCAACGGGTCAGTGACAGCAGGTATTTTAACAAGCCGTGTGTTGGGAGAAAAACCCGCCGAAGAGTTAGGGAACGTCTGATTAAGTGGATATTTTCGTCAGGGCAAGGAAGGGGTGAACGGAGAAAAGTGATTAGTACGCTGTAAATTAAGTACTTTTTGGAGTTTGCGTCTGACGCCGACATGGCGGAAATAGACCTTAATCAGACGTTCCTTAGCTGAAACGAGCTAGAAATGTTTTGAGTGATTCTAGGTTTTTATGAGAATCAAAGCCCTGGAAATGGAAGCTGTGAATGCCTAATTGGGTTGCGGCATCGATATTTTCAATCTGATCATCGATAAACAACACTTCTTCCGCCAAACAAGCAATGGTGTTGAGCGTTACGTTGAAGAAGCCAGGGTTGGGTTTAGCCAGTCCAATCTCACTAGAATTGATTTTGTTACTTAATATTTCGAGCAATCCTGTACCCTTCAAATCTTGATCCATGCGAGTAGTAGCATTGCTTACCAAGACAATGGGGACATCAGGAAAAGCAGCCTGATACTCATCCACTACACGCCAATCAATTTCAGAAGTGCTGTCTTTCCATTGCTTGATCAACTGCTTGGCTAATTTTTGTGGAACCACATTTTCTAATTCACTGACTACATTATCAAGCCATTGCTCATGGGACACTTCTCCGACTATAGCAGGGTGTACAAATTGTTCTTTGAAGGCACAGGAGAAGAGAAAGCCTTTTTCCAAACCTTTGGCTTCTTCAAACGCAAAGAGGCTTTTGTTATTCCAATGCCGTAGGACACCATCCAAATCTGTCAGTATTGCTTTGATCATTTTCTTGCTATCCAATCCAATGCTAATTTTTCATGGATTTTTACAAAATCATCCTACCATCACAGTAAACTTGGACATCATGATTGCATTGAGATGCGACAAGTTTTTTTAGTTCAGCATAGGCTTCACAAACACTGGGATGTGCGCGTAAATAATCTCGAAAGGCTAGGTGTCGATGTAGACCGGGATCGCCCTTTCCAAATGCATGTATGTGATGGGTTCTATCACCCTTTCGGAAATACCTGCGACCCGGAATACCAAATGCTCCTTGCGCGTTAAATCCGATCTTCGACATCTCTTGATTGTATTGGTCCAACTCAGTAATTTCGTTTACTTCCATTAGAATATCGATAACGGGTTTAGCGGCAAGACCAACTACTGAAGTGCTACCAATGTGATAAAGTGTTATTTCAATATCAGGAAGCGCCATGTGTATGAGTTGCTTTTCTTGCTCATATTGAACTGGCCATGTTTCAGAATAATCTACGACTTCAACTATTCGCATTGTGGAATTCTATAACTGTTCATTAATCGTTATCTGGATAGGAAAGTAAAATTTAGGCAATAACTGTGAAACCGCCAGGCACGACATCAAGTAATTGTTGGGCTTTTGCAGACAAAGCGAAAATGTCTTCAGGCTTGTTTGTGACTAGCTGGTTCTCAATGGGTCGCAACCAGCTAATGGCATAACCCAAATAGAGACCCGTTCGAATATCGTCAGTTCTATTCTCTCCTCCTGAATGCAAGACATTTCCTGAATACAAAAGTGCAGAGCCCTTCTTCATAATCGCAAGACAGATTTCTGCTTCAGTGGGCTCACGACCCGCCTCCCAAAGGTGACTACCGGGTACGACTCTGGTTGCACCATTGTTCTCGGTAAAATCAGTTAATGCACAATTGGCGCTGACGAGTATTTCTCCCTTACCGGGAGATGCCTCAAGCTTTTCTCTTTTCTGGACACGATGCCATGAACCTGCATCACTGTGAAAAACCTGATTTTTTTGATTCTTATTCAGGACCATAAGCTCGGTATTACTCAACCTGATATCTCGAGCTTTATCATCAGCCAACAGAATCTGACGAGATACTCCCAACAACAAAGGATGAGTTAATACGGTTTCCATGTGAGTAGAGCGACTGAACAGACCGTGCAATCGTTTTGTCTGATCACCATAAAATTCGTTTTTATATCCTAATTCGTCAATGCCCCAATCAATCTTTTCGAGATCACCGAGAAAATCTTTCGATAATTCATCACAAAGATCTTCCTTCAATAATCCATCAACGATGCATGCACCATCCTCAGCAATGGCCTGACAAATATCGCTAATAGTATCCTTATTTTTAAAATGTTTTAACATAAGATCTCCCATACGCCTTCAGAACTCGTTTCAGTATGGGTCGAGCATAGGAGAATTACCTGGGGTTCGTCAACGTCAATAAAAACTGAAACTGATACCGATCTCGCCAAGCATAGAAAACGGTTGAGGAATTACTTATCCATGTTACCAGAAGACAGACCTATGAAAGGTCTGTAGTTAACACTCCGCCATTTCCTGACTGAGTTGATTAAATAAATTTCTGTGTTTTCATTTATATCTTCGAGCTTAATAATCTCTTCTTCTATTTCCCCATTCTCTAAAAGAAACTGCCGATACGTCCCCGCTAACAATCCGCAATCAACAGGTGGCGTAATTAACCGCGTGCCGCATCGAATGACGACATTAGCAATGGTTGATTCGCACAGTTCATTCCTTTCGTTCCACAATAGAACATCTGGTGCATTCTCTTGATGAAGAAATGCTTTTTCATAAACTTCACGATGTGTTGTTTTGTGATAGAGGAACTTATCGTTGCTATGAACGGGTTTTGTGGCAAGAGAGATACTAAAGGATTCTGACACTGTCTTACCAAGAGCATGCGATTCAATTTCAAGACGCCCTTCTTTATCAATTAGTACACGCACCTTAATGTCCAATTCTCGAAATGCGATATTTTCTAGCGCAGCTCTTAACTTTATTTCGTCAAAGGGATAATCAAAATAGTCCGCTGTATTTGCCATTCGCTCAAGATGTTTTTCCAATAGAAAAAATCCTGCTTCAGGGGTCCAGAGCAATGTTTCTAATATTGAAAATTCAGGATCTGCAGGTCTTTCAAAAACCTTGGTTTTCATTAGACACTCTTCAAATTCTTTCTCGGGCACCGAATCTGCAACAATACCACCACCGACACCGTAGTGAATTCTTTCTTTGGCTTTCTCAATGTAAGCAGTACGTATACTCACATTAAATTGCGCATCCCCACCTGGCTTGATAAACCCTATTGTTCCCGTATAGATGTTTCGAGATGTCGGTTCTAGGCAATCAATAATTTCCATTGCTTTGACTTTTGGTGCACCGGTAATCGAGGCACAAGGAAATAGTGCCGCCATAATTGACGAAACCGAATTGTCGGATTCCGCCTTAACAGTACTGGTCATTCCCCAAACAGAATCATGTTTCTCAACCATAAATTGATCGCTAACTTTGACGCTATCAAACTTTGCTATCTTACTCAGATCATTACGAATCATATCCACGATCATGATATTTTCAGCTTGATCTTTTTCAGAGTCCCTTAGGATTGCTTGTTGTTTTCGGTCAACACTTGAGCTTAAACCACGAGAGGCCGTTCCCTTCATGGGCCTAGTGGTGACTATTCCATCCTGAAAATTAAAAAACAATTCTGGTGATACGCTGCACAGCGCATAATTTTCACCATCGATAAATGCTGCGTAGGGAGCGCTTCCAATATGTCTTAAAAAAAACGGCAATGCATCTCCTTTAAAACTCGCACTCTGTCGAATGGTGTAATTGACTTGGTAGGTAGTGCCTGAATCAATCATCGATTTTATCTCAACAATTTTGGATTCATAATCAGATTGAGACCTTGCCATTTCCCATGGACCCAGTTGGTATTCGCCGCCGTTTTCAATTAGAGAAGGCGAAAGAGTATCTAATCTCTCGACGTCTGAAAAGATGCCAAAGCACAGAAGTGGCAAGTCTGAATCGGGCGGTGTTCTTCGCGCCTTAGTTCTTAAGGAAGAGTCAAAAGCCACGGCAGCTTCGTAACAATTATATCCTGCTGCATATAAGCCCCTCTCTTCTACAGCCTGCTCAACAGATTTTAACTGACGCCAAACTTCTGTCTGATCCCACGCAACTATTACATCGACTGGGTCTCTGAACCTCAGCCATCTTTTTGCTTGTTGATCTCTTATGATGACGTCTTTTAACAAGTCGCCCCTCATTATAAACCTGACGCAGATAACAAGGTCAACAATCCAATTTGAGTCGCAATATAGGCGTCTCTCGGGTCTAACCATTCTTCCAGAGTATGAGCACCTTCCCCTTTTCCTCCTCGGCTTAAAGTCACTGCTGGGATACCGATGGAGAGAGGATAATTGGCATCTGTTGACGACAATCTTAACTTAGGCTCGAAACCAAAGGCGCGGGTCGCCGCGATAGATTGTCGTACCAACGGATCTTTCATATTCCCTGCCGCCGCTGGACGTTTGCCGACTCTTTTTATATCAACTTCTATAGGATCACGACGGATATTTTTCTCCAAAGCTAAGGTATTTTCTTCTTCTATTGCTTCTTCTATTGCGTGATGAAGAAAGGCATCAAGTCTATCTAAGTTGACTTGTGTTGCACTCCTCATATCAACCTCAAACCAGGATTCAAAGGGGATTGAATTAACGGATATACCTCCCCCAATTCGACCGATACTATAACTCGTTTCTCCGTAGGCACTAAAAGGGTCTGCCCGTGTAATGAACTTTTCAATAGCTCTTCCCAAAACGTGATGGGGATTGACGGTGCCAAATGCCCCCCACGAGTGACCACCTGGCCCTTTGAAGGTGACGCGATAACGATGCGAGCCAACACCACCAAAAACGATGCGTTCTGGGCTTCCACCATCAATTGCAATCAGTGCGTCGATATCATTATTGTCTATTAGATATTTGATACCGCGTAAATCACCTAGGCCTTCTTCCCCAACATTGGCGACAAAAAGAATATCTGCCTCCGTTTCAATTCCACTAAAATTAAGCGCGCGAACTATCTCCAGAACTTGAACTAAACCCTGGGCATTGTCACCGATTCCAGGCCCGTACATTCTATTGCCTTTTATACTTACACTAACATCTGTCCCCTCAGGAAATACCGTATCCAAATGCGCACTATAGGCAATAAGCTTACGCTCGTTTCTTCCAGGTCTACGGCCTAGAACATTTCCTATATTATCTATGGTGACATCAACTAGGCCCGCCTCTCGAAGCATTGCCGAAAATTTCAAACCACGAGCTTTTTCCTTAAAGGGTGGCGCGGGTATTTCGCTCAAGGTTACGAGGTCACTGCGGGTCCTTTCTCTACTTTGCGCAAGGAAGTTTATTGCTTTCTGAACACGCTCATCAGAGAGCAAATCGTTAGCCGTTTGTTGGTACCCATCAGCACCGTAGACTTTGGAAATACTAAACATTAACAGCAGCGCTACAATCCTGATTGCGTAAGTTACTGGCATTTTACAAATCACAAGTTGAGATAAGGTCAAGGCTTTGCTCAAGGCTGCTTTTTCTTTCCGCCCAGCTTTGCCCCAAGGTTGAAAGCCTTAATGTATTCACTCCTGCATCGCGATAGGCTTTCAATCTTTCTTTAATCATTGATTCGCTGCCAATTAGGGCGGTCTTTAATATCATGTCATCGGGTACACTTTGGATTGCTTCGGCTTTGTTACCCTGCACCCAAAGTTCCTGGACTTTTATAGCCGCATCTTCGTAACCTGAACGCCGAAACGCGTCATTATAGAAATTCGTTTTTGCCGACCCCATCCCGCCTAAGGTAAATGCCATTCCCGGCCGTCTAGCCTCAATTAGCGATTCAATATCATCTCCTATTTCGAAGGACACACCAATCTGCACATCGATGTCTTGAATACTCCGCCCCGATTTTTTAGCACCCTCTTTCATCGGATCGAGAAAAATATTAGCGTGCTCCGGCATAAAGGAAGTACCTAACCAACCGTCTGCTAATTCTCCGGTTAATGCCAAAGACTTAGGCCCGAGTGTCGCAAGATAAATAGGAAGATTTGGCCTCGGTGGTTGAGAAAGTCGAATGGGTTTACCTTCTCCACCCTTTCTGGGCAATTGATAATGCTTGCCATCATAAGCAATTTTCTCACCTTTTAACCCAAGCCGAATAATCTCGAGACATTCTCTTAAACGCCCCAGAGGGCTTTTGAAATCTACACCATGCAGCCCCTCAACAACCTGAGGGCCACTAACACCCAGACCAAGAATGAATCTATCATTAGAAACCGTCGCAAGGCTCTGGGAGGTCATCGCAATCATAGAAGGCACCCGAGAAGAAATTTGCAGAATACCGGTACCCAACTTTATCTTGTTTGTTTTTGCAGCGATGTAAGCTAAGGGAACAATGGCATCCATTCCCCAGGCCTCAGCCGACCAGGCTTGATCCACACCCATGGACTCAGCTGCACAAGTGTAGTCGACTAGATCCTCCCAATCTTCGCCATTGTAGTAGGCGCTACCAATCGAAATTGCCGTTTTCATATATTCCTCTCCTGATGATTCTTCATCTGATAATTCGAGCCACTCTAAATTTTCCGCATTCGAAATGCGAAGTAAAGCGGGCAATACGATGCACGACTTATTATTCCTGTAACTACACCGAGCTCAATAGCGAGAGGAACTACTAGAACATTTGCCATGTTTAAACCAATACCCATGGTGTCACAAAAAAGTATCACTAATCGCAAAAGTGTATAAGGGTGACAGAAACATAGGCGCTTGCACAACCCCCTAAGTGCCTCACATGGACATCTCATATCGGTTATTTACATAGGTCCTTTTATTAGATGATGTTCATCTTATACAAGCAAAAGACTAAATTTTATACCCAAACAAGGTTATTCCAGATCGCACAAATTGAAAAACCGTCTAGTCTTAAAATATTCAAACTATTTATTATTCTGAGTATCACTAACTATGACACGTTATTCTTTTGTTCAATCAGCAAGGATGTTGATATTCTTGGTATTCCTAAGTACGGGATCAATTGCTAGGGCAGAGCTTGTATCAGATACAGTAGCCGGCAAAAAAACCATGTCAAAATTCATGGTAAACATTGCAAAATTTGTCACTTGGCCCGATGACGCATTTTCGAGTCCCACAGCCCCTTACAGATATTGTATTTTTGGAGATTCAGTTATGGGTGAATTCTTGGACGCGGCAATGGATGGGAAGATCTCGAAAAAGCGCTCGTTTGAGGTTTCGAGAATGGATGCCAGCAATTCAGAAGGTCTAAAATCCTGTAACGTTGCCTTTCTATCCCTTTCGTCCACCGAGGAAATTGGCACCGTGATCGATTCCTTGGCTGGTTTGCCCATATTAACTGTCGGCGAAATAAAGAACTTTGCGAGCTATGGTGGAATGATCGGTTTCTACGGTAAAGGTCGCAAAATTGCCCTCGCGATCAATAAAAAACGTCTAGAAGGTGGAGGGCTCAAGGGCTCTTCCAGACTATTTCGCACCAGCACAATGTAACAGCAAAAAACAAAGTAACGACCAATAGCGACGCTAGCACTCTAGAAGGGCCAAAAACATGTTCAACACAAATAGCATCAATCTCAAATGGAAGATCGTTTTAGGTATCACGGTAACGAGTGTTCTTTCTGTCCTTATCGCAATTGCCATCTTTACAACCATTGAATTACAGAGGCTAGAAGAAGCCGTGATAAGCAAGTCATCCACATTGACAGAAGTCATCGGCGCAAATTCTGTGGGTGCATTATCTTTTGGTGACACAGAAACCGGTTTAGAAATTCTCAATACCTTAAAGGCAGTTTCTCAGATTCACGAAGCCATTATATTTGATGAAGCGGGGAATCTATTTATTTGGTATCGATGGACTGGCAGGGAAAACGACCCGCTGCTTTCCGGTACGATAGACGATATCCCATCAGGTATTCTAAAGAAGGCCCCCAAGATTGGAGTCAAGAATTTTGACGAGGCATTTACGGTGACACAAAGCATCAACTCAGAAGGTTCTCTCATTGGGACCATCTATATCTTAACGGACTTAAAGATTCTCGATGAGACGCTATCAATTTATCTTACCGTATCAGTATTCATATCCATAGGTGTCGCACTATTTTCATTTCTACTTTCCATTCTGATTCAACGCAATATTGTGGCGCCGATTAATGAAGTTGTTTCAGCTCTAAAAGATATCGCCGAAGGCGAGGGAGATCTAACCGTTCGCTTGAAAGCTAAGACTCGTGATGAAATTGGCGAACTTGTGACCTGGTTTAATACTTTTGTCGAGAAAGTACAGCAGATCATTGTACAGTTCGGAGATACCGCAAACGAACTCTCAACTGCAGCAACGGCGCTAAATAAACAATCAGGTGAAACCAACGATCTCATAATCGGACAACAGCAAGAGATTGATACTGTATTAAGCGCCATGACTGTGATGTCTACCGTTACACAAAATGTCGCAGATAGTGTTGAAGAATCAGCAAGCGATGCAGAAAAAGCTGATATTGAATCTCAACTAGGACGTCAAATAGTTGGTGAAACCATGAACTCCATTGAAGCGCTTGCCAGTGATATTGAATCAGCATCAGACGTCATTACCAAGCTCCAGCAAGATAGCGACAGTATCGGAACCGTACTGGATGTAATTCGCGGCATCGCAGAGCAAACAAATCTATTGGCCCTAAACGCAGCAATCGAAGCAGCAAGAGCAGGTGAACAAGGCAGAGGATTTGCCGTTGTTGCAGACGAAGTCAGAACCCTCGCTTCTCGAACACAAGAATCAACTCAAGAAATTCACGACATGATAGAGCGCTTACAATCAGGATCTCGTGAGGCAGTAACCGTAATGGACAAGGGTCGTGTCCAAGCACACGAAAGCGTCGAAACAGCAGGAAAAGCCAGAGAAAGCCTTGTGGCAATAACGACTGCGGTAGGAACAATTAAAGATGCCTCCCAACAAATTGCTAAAGCTTCATCTGAGCAACGCACAAGAAACAAAGATATCAACGGCAACATTATTAATATCTCCGGAGCAACTCGAAAAACTTCCGATGGCTCCCGTGAAATGACCTCTAAAGCACAGGAGCTCGATAAACTTTCAGATGATATGTTAAAGTTGGTTGGGCAATTTAGAGTATAAAGTGCGAAAACATCTTTAAGAACTTTACAATGCGCATTATTTAGGCAATAGGATATAAGCGAGAGATAAAGTGCATTCCTTAAGCGAGAGAGATATCAATAATGAATACATCACTGCTAATAGGACTTGTCATTGCTAGTACAAATATCACTTTGAGCTACTCAGTGTTTGCAGAAACTAGTAGAGAAATGGAATCTGTTCTCACCATATCCGCTGATAGTGCAGCGACCCTACTCTCTAATGACGCATTCACTGAGGATGTCATGTTTGTATCACATGAAGCGGCTTCGGCCTTACTTGGGAATAGAAAGCTTGGAGATAGCACGATAGACACCGCTTTCGATATTGATCAGTTAAATTCTCTACCTACTACCGCAGCAGGAAGTGATGATATTATATTTATCGATGTCGATGCTGCTGCAATGTTGTTAGGCGATACGCCCTAAACATTACAGCTACTGACTCAATTATCTAAGGGCATTTGAGTCAGCATTTCTTCCAAGCTGATAGAAACCTCTATCCGATTTTCTTTAGGAACTCATCGTCTCAAGCATTTTTTTCATCTTTTCGTGCATGAGATTGATTGCCTGCAAGGGTCGAATCATCACCTTAAACTCTACAATATAGCCCTCATCATTCCAGGTAATAATGTCCACGCCATTCAGATATTTTCCGTCCAACTCAGATTCGAATTCCAAAACAGCATGATTACCACTCACAACTTCCTTGATGTATTTAAATTTAGATCTACTAGGCTTTTGCGCGCTGTCTTTGTTTCCATCACTGAATGTGTTTCCAGCTGCACTCAAATACAATTTTGTAAGGTCTTTACCCTTCTGAGGCGTGAATACAATAGGGGATAGGAATTGTACATCGTCAGCCAACAACTCATCTAAACCGCCAGGAAATTCCCCTCGTAAATACTGGTGCCATTTTGCTACATTTTCTTCAATAGTCACTTCTAATCTCTCCAATTTATCGGATATTTATTCCCAAACTTCTAGATTGCCTTTTCGTATAACATTTCTAAGAATCTTGATATTCAACAGCTCTGCAACCCCACAGTCCTCTAACATCATCCTCACTTCTTCCTGTGCATCTATGTCAAGCGCTTCAAACGCATCCTGAACTCGCTTTAATAGGAAGAAGCGATAGGGTTGAGCCAGGGCATTGATCTGAACGCCTCTTACTTCAAATGACCCAAAACCTACTCCCCGCTGTATTGGTGTTGAAGCCGGTAGATCTGACTGATCGTTTAACCATTGATTGATACATGAAGCCGCAGCTCGAGTTTCCGGAACAAAATCTTCGGCAAGATGCTTCAACAAATCAATGATACTTTTTGCTACTTCATCATTTTTCAGATAAACCGCTTCAATTTCTCCGAACTCACCGAGATCAGGCTCTGGACGATTCATTCTTTCTACCCATCTAAAAAGCCTTGGGGCTTTCATTTGCATAAGCTGCAAAGGTGCAGGGTCTCTTCCGAGGTGCGCATAGAGCGGCGCGATCAAACCGAAGTCGCCGATACAAGGAAACCCGCCTAATAGATAGGGAGAATTGCCAAAATGTTTGTCGAGCTTTTCAATCAGCTCCTCATAAAGCGCTTCTATTAACTGATAGTTTTCTTCTACTCCACCAAATGCCTTGCAGGCCTCTTGCATCCTAGCCATGGTTTTTTCTGCCATCGCCTTTCGATCCAAATTCGCTGGCACCATAGACTCAAAGTGAAAACGAACAAAATCCGCATTCTGTTCAGGGAAATGCCACCGATAGTGCATCGCAGGGCGAAGCAACCCTTCAGCGCCAATCACGTCAAATAACAGGCTAAGCAATTTTTGTTTTGAAGATGTGGGTGAGAATCGAGCCCCGCTTACGTTCTCAAAGTGGTCGAGAATAGCTGTACCATCTCTAATAACTTCACCATCCGTAGTCTCAATGGTCGGTACCGTTCTTGATCCTGCCTTACTTAGGACATTCTGTATATAGTGTTCATTGGTCGGCGTATGCTCCTCATAAGAGATACCTGCCTTGATCAAATAGCTACGAGCCTTTCCCGTATAGAGAGAAAGGGGGGTACCATAAAGTGTAACGAAATTTTTCATTTTTCTCTCCTCGCTAAATTCAAGCCCCTTCATCGACCCTCCCTCACGCTAATTTACTTGAACCTTAGAAAATCCAGAGGATCACCGTTTATCTGATACTAACCTCTCTTTTCGCGACTAACTACTATCTTGAACTAGGGTTAATGTAGGCAAATAAGTCTGGTCTATCCAATGAAAACTCGTCTTCTAGTTATCACTTTATTTCTCAGTGCGCCGCTCACAGCAGACCCCATTGAAGACAAACTCAAGCCTTCCGAAGAAACAAAGAAAGAGACCCTTTTATCCAAAAAGCGAGAGATGCTTGTCATCACCGAAGCTAAACTAATCCCTCTTATAGAATTTCTCGGATTGCCCAATGTCAACAAACTACCTCCTACTTCTGCAGGTGTAACGAAACAAATTGATGTTCAAATGGACTAGGAGCCTGTCCGAGAATAGAAGCTGTAACGATGAAAAGCCCTTTCAGCCAGGCTTCTCGGCGTACGCTATCTCATAAGAACAAAAACTATTAGAATAGCTAGGCCAACTAAACCACGTAGAATGCTATAAACTGCTCGTGTCTATGAACTATCCATGCCTATGAGTACCGACAAGGTTTCTTTCCAAGAATTTGCCGAAAACGGGGACCTTCTCAAGCTTACAATGCGGCAAGCGGCGCTCCAATCGGAATCGGCATTTCTGAAATCCATTGAATGGCCGTCTTGCCGCGTAACACTCATTGATACAGGGATCCTTCTTCTGGAGCCCAAGGGACCTGCTCCAACAAGCGAGCGAAAAAACATCGTTATTTCCTGCGGAGTCCATGGCAACGAAACAGCTCCGATAGAAATCGTCAATCAAATCGTAAAAGACATATGCTCAGGTCAGCTGAAAGTCAAAAGTAGTCTTTTGCTGATTATAGGTAATCCATTAGCCATCATTGAGGGCAATAGATTTACTGCTGAAAACCTGAATAGATTGTTTAAAGAGAACCTGAACACGGGTGAAAATTACGAAACAATTCGCGCAAAGAAACTAATGAATGTTTTGAAAAGCTTTTACGGAGAAGCGAACAACATTCACTATGATCTGCATACTGCCATCCGAGCATCTGTACATGAAAAGTTTGCTATCTACCCCTACCAAGGCGACAAGCCCTGCTCCTTAGACCAGCTGTCCTTTTTGCAAGCTTCAGGCATCAATACAATATTGTTTAGCCACGCTCCCGCAGGCACCTTTTCATATCACTCCAACAACGTTTATGGCGCCGATGCTTTTACAATCGAGCTTGGACAGGTGAAGAATTTTGGTAAAAATGATATGAGGAATTTTTTAGATATTTCACGAAACCTTAAGTTACTTATTCAAGGTGAAGTAGTGCCGATACGAAAATTCGACGCAGAGGAATTTAATCTCTTTTCTGTCTGTCACGAAATTATTAATACATCTGATAACTTCAGATTTCATATCACCGAAGACATCAAAAACTTCACGACATTTCCCACCGGCACTTTACTGAGTGAGGACGGCGACAATCAGTATCGTACAAGCAATAGAGACGAATCCATCGTTTTCCCCAACCCCAATGTCCCTGTTGGACAACGGGTGGCGCTCGTCATCAAACCTACAGACATTTAGCCAGGTAATACTTATGAGTCAAATGACACGTGTTTCAATCATTGGCGGTGGCGGCTACGGCGCGGCCGAGTTACTCCGTCACCTCCTGGTACGAGATGATGTTGAGATATCTCGTATTTCCGACAAAGACCACGTGGGTAAAACCATCGGAGAAGTTCACCGCTCCTTTATGGGAATGGCAAAAGCCGACATCATCCTCGAAGATATATTACCCAAAGCGTGCGCAAAGGATGCGGATATTATATTTCTAGCCATGCCACATATTATTACAGCAAAAGTTGCAATGGAACTGCTGGACGAAGATGTTCGCATCATCGATCTATCAGGAGACTTTCGTCTTAACGATATCAACGATTATATTCGTGACTATGCACCAGTACATCCGTGTCCTGAGCGGCTCGGCACTTTCGTTTACGGCATGCCGGAACTTAACCGCGTTAGTATTCAAGATGCAAAACATGTCGCAAGCCCAGGTTGTTTTGCGACAGGAATAGCGATGAGTTTATTGCCTTTAGCCAAGGAAGGATTCCTCAAAAATTCAAATATCCGAACTGTCGCCATGACTGGGTCCTCCGGCTCAGGCGTGCGACCCATTAGCGGAACGCATCACCCTGTCCGCACTAATAATCTTAAAGTTTACAAAACCCTTCACCACCAACATCGATCAGAAATTTTGCAAACTTTGAAATCAGCAGGGGCGAAAAATACGTCTCTTGATTTCATTCCCGTATCAGCGCCCCTTGTCAGAGGCATTCTTTCTGTTTCTCAGCTCGACTTACCGAAGAATGAAGACGAAAAGAGTTTGCAGCGTTTATTCGTAGATTATTACGCAGATCACAAAAACGTGATCGTCTTGCCCTTGGGCGTCAGCCCTGAGGTTGTTGCGGTCAAAAATACGATTCGCGTTGAAGTCGGCCTCGCCTTAAGAATCGATGAAGATACCGGCACTAGAACCTTAGCCTGCATCAGTGCAATTGATAATCTGGTGAAAGGAGGCGCTGGCCAAGCCATACAAAGTTTCAATCTAATGACCGGACGGGATGCCTGTTACGGATTAGATCAACCGGGGGTTTGGCCTTGAAAAAGTCCATTGCCGTCATCAAAGTAGGCGGGGATGTACTACTTAACGAAGAAGAAAGATTTGGTCTTGCCAAAAATATACGAGATCTCAAAGACGCCGACTGGGACATCGTTATTCTCCACGGCGGCGGCACTCAGGTAGACCGGCTTCAAAAGCAACACGGCCTTCAATCACGAAAAGTGGGGGGTCGACGGATCACCAGCCTTGAAGATCTACTTGTCATCAAGCAAGCCATATGCGGTGAAGTCAATATCAACCTCGTACAACTGCTTCAGAATGAGCACTTGAATGCCTTTGGCTGCAGTGGTAATTCAGGAAAATTAATTGTCGCAAAACAGCGCCCACCTCAAATCGTGAGCGGCGCAGGAAACGAGGCAATCGATTTTGGGGAAGTGGGTGATGTTACAGAAATCAACGTTGCGCTAATAAACACTTTTCTAGCTGCAAAATTGATCCCTGTCATTGCTACATTAGGAGTAGAGGCGAATTCTGGTCGAGTCTTTAATATTAATGCCGACACCACAGTCGTCCAATTGGCAAAAGCACTTTCCGCAGACTTAACGCTGCTAACAACTTCAGTGGGCGGAGTCTATAAGGAAATTGGTAATGAAGCATCTCGAATAAAGGTAATTGATAAAACGATTGCTGATGAACTCATCGCTACAAAAGTTATTCAAGGCGGCATGATTCCAAAAATCGAAGAAGCCCTCAGTGTTTCTGGGAAAGTCGCTATTGTAGGTCCTCAGGCTACCGGCACCTTCCTTTCAATTGCAGAAGGCAATACCGACTTTGGCACAACTATTCTTTCAAACTAGAAACCGCAATTATCGGGAAGCAATTTTCTATGGGCATTTGTAAATCATCGAAAATCCAAACGTCCTATTACCCGCCTATCTTGGGACGATCTTATAAATCGTTCTATTTTTCAAAAAATGGGCTTTGACATCTGGATCTTCAACCGCAATTGCCTTAGCGGTATAAATAAGCTCGCCCAATTGAATTCTTACGAACGTATCCTCTTGAATAAAACGATGCCATCTTCGAGAGGGTGATGCGTCAATATACAACTGACCATTTATCACAGTGACTCTTAAAAAAACTGAATAAGGATTAGAAGGTCGTGTTTCCAGTTTAAGAATAGAAAACTTTTTTGCAAAGGCAAAGGTATCTGTATTACTTAACGCTCCTACTACTTCCTTTCCTGGAAACACCAAAAAAGGACTCTGACAAGCGCTAGCCAAGATCAACAATAGACTAGCTAAGAGCGTTTTAGTCTTTGTCACTGCCGTCCCAGATGTTTTGGGAATTATCCTTTTTCCCCAATATTTCCTGGGCTGGGCTCCTTTTATTAATGTGCCCGATCAACCCCCGATAAGTGCCGTATCCAACCAACTCTACCAGTCGATCAGAGAAAGTGCGCACACGTTCTAGTGACAAGCCAAGCTGTTGGTTCTCTTGTTGTCGAATAAACCCCGCACAATAATTCATGGCTATTCCCACACGACGTTTCTCACTTAGATTAGCGCCACCACCATGCCAAAGACTACCCGGCCATATCAACACGCTGCCTTTAGACATCTCTGCAGCAATGGTTTCATAAGACTCTCCATAAGTTGGCGAGTCTTCCCAATTGTGGCTTTGAGGAATAATCCGAGTTGCACCATTCTCCTCTGTGAAATCAGTTAAAGCCCACATTGAATTACAAACAACTGCTTTATGAGGTCTAGACAAACCGATAAGGGCATCATCCACATGGATAGGTTGAGCAATTTCACCAGGATCAATCGAAATTGAAGACAAGGATGATATTAGGCAGCCTTGATCCAATACACCTTCGATGATGTTCAGCACTTTTCTATACGTTGGGACTTTCTGAAAGACCATTTGATGCGCAAGCAAATTGTAAATTCGGATAGTCTTATGCCCTTCGAAGAGATTTGCTCCGGGGGTGATTTTTAGCGATTTTTCTAGAAACAAAAGTGCATCATTCAGTTCTTCTAGTAATCCTGAATCAATCGCATTTTCGATGATGGTGTAGCCTTCTTTAGCGATATTTTCGAGGTGGTCATTTAGGTCATTCATCTTTTTTCTCGATTGTTTATTCAACTACTTACTTTCCACTTACGGGATATTAGTTTCAATTTCCTCTCTATTAGTGTCAAAACTCATGGTCCGTAGCGATGTTTATATAGATGAACTTTCAAATTGAACGTCTCTTCAGTAAGGTCATGTTAAGGTGGGACTAACGACTCTTTGTGAAAAATAAAATGAAAAACATCCTCACCCTGACGCTGTTAACAATTCTATTATCAACTACACTTTTTTCTTGTTCAACGAAAACTGAAATTATCCCGCACATTAACTGGTTTGAAGGAAGTGTCGAGGAAGCATTCGCTGTTGCTGAAAAAAATAACAAACCCTTATTTCTATATTGGGGTGCAGTATGGTGCCCACCTTGCCAAGAAATCAAACACACCGTATTTAAGAGCCGTCGATTTATAGCCCAAACTGAATCGTTTATACCCGTGTATCTCGATGGTGATACTGAAGCAGCCCAACTGAATGGAGAAAAATTCGGGGTAAAAGGATACCCAACAATGATTATCTTCAACTCGAAGCATGATGAGATCACGCGAATACCGGGCGGAATCGACATTTCTAGATACAACGATATCCTTGCCCTGAGCTTAAACTCAATCACACCGACGAAGATGTTGGTACAGAAAGTCATTTCACAGCCAGAGAAACTCAGTGGCAATGAATTGAAGCAACTGGCTTATTATTCCTGGGGCCAAGATAGTGGTGCATTACCAGAAGACTATAAGCCGGCACTATTTCTCACGATGTCCGAGCTCGCGTCTAAGCAAGAACCTGCGGACGAGATATCCAGCGCGCGTTTTTACATGCAATATCTGTATGAAGTCTATAAGGCTGCGTCAAAAAAGGAAGGTAATAAGTATAAGGAGCGTGATGAACCAACAGAAATCGTCTCCGGAGCCTATAAGCTGATAGAAACAATCCTCGCGTCAGAAGAACTTACCCTTGCCTGTTGGGATTCTATTGCCTATTCAGCCAGCGACTTCTGCCCTTTCTAGCCACCGGAGACGAGGCTGCAGCACTGAAATCACTTTGGCAGGATAAACTGATGTCCCTATCAAATCATCCTTCTCTTTCGATTGCTGAAAAATTGGCAGGCTTACTTCCTACATTAGCGTTTTATTTCGCAGAAGATGAAGCGCGAATTCTCAACACAGAATTAAAAACAGAAATACTCGCCGCAATTAGCGAAGCCGATAAAGCAGCAAAGAACTCTTTTGCGAGACAAAGTGTCGTCAATCAAATGAATTACATCCTTCAATCAGCAAAATTAATGGAAGAGGCAAAGACATTACTCACAAAAGAATTAGATCGATCTGAATCAGCCTATTATTTTATGAGCAGCTTGGGATCAATTGCAGAGAAAGAGAAGGACTTTAACCTCGCCATAGATTGGCGACGTAAAGCCTATGAAACCTCCAAAGGTCCTGCGACTCGATTCCAATGGGGAGCAAATTATGTTCGCGCATTAATCCGCCTGCAACCTGAGAATTCCACGCTAATCAGCGAAACAGCACTGGGCTTATTTGACGAACTAGAATCAAGTGACGACGCTTTTGTGGGCAGAAATTTTCGGGTGCTTCGTTCACTGAACAAAACATTAATCGCCTATAACGCAGAAAAGGACGAAACAACGATCGCGCCTTTTACAGCCAATATTGAAGGTAAATGTAAGCTACAGTTAGCAGCGAGCATTGCAGCTGTTAACTGCGCTAGCTTAACTAATGACCAAGAGCTAAGGGCTAAGGGCTAACTGAATTTTCAAGGCGCTGCTACTAGAAGTTATCGATCAAGCCATTAAATCAATAGCAAGCAGTGCAGTGAGAACAGAAAAGGAATAGTTAAATCCTTAGGCCTTATCCAACCATTGATAAAGCTTTTCAACATTCGCTTCGTGAATAAAGTCTTCTCCGGCAGGTTTGATGTTTGGGCCACGAGGGCAATGACCCAAACAGACAGAAGGCTCTACGATGAAATCGAGTTTTCTAAACTTGATTTCATCCTTCAAGAATTCAAGTAACTTCTCACTACCCCTGAAGGCGCAGGAAGGCTGCCCAGAGAAAGGGCGAAAATTAGTACAAACGAAGATTTTCTTCAAATTATACCTACAATTTGTTGCAATTTGATGAATACGATAAGCCAGGGAGAGTCAGTACCTTAAGCTCCCCTTGACCCCAATCGAAAAATCCTTCTTACTGTTTTTTGTAATTCACAGCGTGAATAAAGGGTTAGATCACATCGTCAGCCGAGGCAATTCAACCCCGCTCATGATAGCTTCATTTCCACCATAGCCATCATCTCACAGAAAGGGACAAGCATGACATATACACCCGATAATCGCGTCATATACGATGCAGACAGCCACATAATGGAACTGCCAGATTTCCTGAAATCCTATGCTGACCCTAAGTTCAGAGATGATATCCCTGAGGTGAGTTATAGCGCTTCTCTGGTAACAGATGAAGAGGTCGCAACGATTATGAGTCAGGGTGGAAAACACAGCCCTGAACACGTCCAATCCATGGTAGATCTCGGGGACGAACTCATTGCTAAGTCGAAGGAAATTCAAGCCCTCGGCGCCTTCAACAAAGATGATCGAAAGATCGCAATGGATATGCTTGGGTTCAAGAAACAAATTGTGTTTGCCACCCATAGTGTTGCTTTTCCCTTCCATCCTAGCTCCAAAAAGCCTATGGACTTACGATACGCCGCTACCCGTGCACATAATCGACATATGTCTGATTTTTGTAGTGACGATGACAGACTTATGGGCGTGGGTGTCATTCCATTGGATGACCCTAGCCGCGTAATGGCAGAGCTCGAATTCGCTATAGATGCGGGCTTGGAATCAATTTGGGTTCCCCATAGGGCACCCATTGGTTTTTCTCCTGGTCACATTGAGCTTGAACCCTTCTGGTCACTGCTTGCAGAATCTGGCATTCCCTTTTTACTCCATGTTGGGGGCTCACCCCTACAAGCATTAAAGTCCTGGAGTAACAATGGTCGGGCAGCCGTAAAAGATTGGATGGGGGGAGGAGAGAACGTACGCACAAAAGACGCTGCACTGATGCACCAACCCCCAGAAACATTTATCAGTATGTTACTCATGGACGGCGTATTTGATCGAAACCCCAAGCTCCGAGGAGCCGCGGTTGAATTAGGTGCTGGTTGGGTGCCAGAGCTACTCAAGCGACTTGACTGGGTTGCGAAAATTTACGGTCGTGTTGACGAGTCTGTTCGATTTGAACGTACGCCTTCCCAACAACTAACCGACCAAATGGGATTTACCCCTTTCCCGCATGAAGATGTTGCGGATCTCATCGCCCAATCAAATGAAGACCTTTACCTCTTCAGTAGTGACTACCCCCATGTTGAAGGTGGCCGGGATCCCATCGGAAAGTTTACAAAGTGGATGGAACAAGAATCAGAGATCAGTCAAACTAAATTCTTTAGTGAGAACTTTCTACGCTTGTTCCCTGAATCTAGAGTAGCTTAAACCTAAAAACAAGGACTACCCAGGGCTCTTAAAGTGGTGGATTTTTAGAGCCCTTTCAGGATACTTATCTTTGAACTCGGGACTCACGGGGAAGTCCCCAAGAAACCGAAAACCGGATTGATATCGCTGCATTAGGTGGGGCAAATGATCCGTCCCTAAATAGGGACTATTTAATGTAGCGATGATATCTGCTCCCGGATTGCAGAGTCTACTCAATCTTTTAATCAGCTTTGTGTAATCCCGTTCAGCATCAAAGCTGCCTACCTGTCTCGTTGGGGGATCAATTATCACCACGTCATAGGGACCGTATTTTTCGATTCGGCCCCAGGACTTCAGAATATTGTGAGGAATGGATCGAACCGCTCTTTTGTCATGACCATTGAGTTCATGGTTACGCTCTCCCCATTTAATACTCGGTTTGCTCATATCAACACTCACCACTTGGCGAGCGCCACCCCCTAAGGCAGCAACCGATAATGAACAGGTATAGGCAAAAAGATTCAGGACGTTTTTACCATGACTCCTTTCCTTTAACCATGCACGTAGTGGTCGCATATCCAGAAAGAGGCCCGCATTCTGCCGAACACCAGGCTGTATCTCAAATTTTAGCCCGTTTTCTTCCACTATTGTTTTTGATATCTCCTCACCCCAAATCCACCTTGAAGGTGCCTCACGACTGGATCGTTGTTGATAAACAATAGAAGTAATTTGCTCAAACTTGTCTGCTGTTTTCGCCGCTTCAACGAGGTCATTTAGGGCCTCAATTTCTTTATAGCCTGAAATCAGTAAAACCGGCGGATACCAATCGATATTGATATGCTCAAGCCCTTCATAAAGATGACCACGTCCATGAAAAACTCGCTTTGTTTTCAAGCCATTTTGCTCGAAATTTTCTTGAAGAAATCGAATAATCGGTGAATACATAGCACTAGTCTTTGTTGCGATCTATGGTTTTAGGTTTAAACACATAGTACTGGGCTGATCGTGTTAGGCGCTGTAGCTCCGGGTAAAACGTTGCATTTTATTAAAACGAATCATTGACTGGATCTCCCTGACATAGGCCATTCCACGTTCAGAATATCGAATAAGACCGTCCGCTAATTCTTCTCCAAAAGCTGTCTTTTGCATCAGCTTCGCTCGTGCTCGCACCTTCCTTAGGTCGTTATATGCGACATGCGTATTGATTGTTCTTACGTAGTATCTAACGCCTTGTTCTACCGAACCAAATGTTGCAACCTCATGTGCACGACCTTGCTCTCTTCTTAAAGGTGTCAGGCCACATCCCTGATAGAAACACCAGATCCCAAAGTAATTATTGCCCTGAGTCGCGAAGCGAGATGTACCCCATCCTGATTCCTTCGCGGCCTGAGCAACAACGAGGGATGCCGGTACAACATCGACTCTTAGCAACAAAGAGCCGATTCTTTCTGCGCTCGACAATCCTCTTGCTTTCATGGCATAACGAGCTTCAAATTTGCTTAGCTCATCCAACTCTTGATCATTAAGGCTAAGCCCTTCCAACATTTTGTCAGCCATTACTGATAACCACTGACGCTCCCGGATAACTTCAAGATTCGCCTTGTGGATCATTGGCAGAAGGTAGCTATAGAAAGCTTCTTTTTTCGAACTCGAATCCGAATAGGTAGTGAAGTCTGGAGGAGAATAACGATTGGCATCACCGAGGGAAACTCGCTCAGGGTGAAATGGTGCAACCTCAAGCTCAACTATGACAACTTCTTTTTCGATTTTGCTGATCGGCGAGGTCACTAATACCACCTGCAGCAGAAGCAAACATCCAACAATTTTAAGCGCCCATGCTTTCATGTTTATAACACCGTCCCGAAAAATCTGGCCGCATTTTAAACAGAAAGTGAAGGTTTCTCCATACTTTATTGATATGAGGAAGGATTTTATGGACAAATTGCAAATGCAATTTGGTTATTACCCTAAATATCAATAACCTACATGCTATTTAACATCGCAACAAAGATGAAGAAACCTTCATATTTGTTGCGATGAATCCAATTAAAACGATGATATATCCGTTGAATTGAAACTCTGAGCTATTTATTGGGATTAATCAGGTACTTCTCACCCGTTGCTTGCTTCGCGTAAACAGCGATTGCTTCCGATGAAAGCGCCTCACTTAATGATACAACTGCAGTATAAGTGCTGCCAAATGTCGTCGTCATTTCATCAGCTACCCGTTGTCGCAACTCCATAAATCGAGGCATGCCGATCTTTCCAATAAACGGTGTTAACAACCATCCTCCTAATCCCCAGGACATGCCAAAAGCACGATTTAGGGTTGTTGGGGACCGGTCAAGTCCGCCGTATATGTAGACCTGCTTGTAAGTATCAGATCCATAACGGCTGTATTCCTTAGCTGTTTTGTTTGCCGAGACTTCCATTGCGCTCAAAATATCACTTGCCAATCTTCCGCCACCAGTCGCGTCAAATGCCAACGTGGCACCTGTTTCTACCAACGCATCAACAAGATCGTTTTTAAAGTTATCATCGCTTGAATTGCAGACATACTTTGCACCAATGGATTTCAGCAAAGCAACATGCTCTTCTTTTCTGACGATATTGACGAGGGGGACATCATCACTCAAACAAATCTTAACCAACATCTGGCCGAGATTAGAGGCGGCAGCTGTATGAACCAATGCTGTGTGATTTTCCATTCGCATTGTTTCTACCATACCTAGGGCCGTGAGAGGGTTCACAAAACAACTCGCAGCTTCGGCAGGGGTCGTCCCTTCATTCATTTCAATACAAGCATTAGCAGAAACACAGCGATACTGAGAATACATAGCACCACCGGCAACACCAACAACTTTACCCATTAGGTTCTGGGCGTTAGCACCGGCAGCCACAACGACACCTGCCCCTTCATTCCCCGCTGGTAATGATTGATCAAGCCTTGCCGCCATAGCCAGCATCATTGACGCTGGTACATCCATTGTCACAACCGGATTGCTAGCATCACCCTCCACCACCATGGTAGAAACATCCGCGGGACCAATCAGTAATCCCAAGTCAGAAGGATTGATCGGTGACGCTTCTATTTTGATGACAACTTCATCATCACCCGGAGTCGGCATAGGAACGGATTCCAGGCTTAATTCCAATTTTCCTTCACTGCTTATCTTTGTTCGCAATTGCAAAGATGTACTCATAATATTGTCCAATTGTTTATAGAATAATGCTTTCTAGGCTCTACTTTACACTTATCAATTCAATTTGAAATATAAGCGCTGCATTGCTGGGAATAGGTCCGACTCCTCGCTCACCATAGGCAAGAGATGGCGGAATAAAGAGTCGCCATTTATCACCTTCTTGCATCAATTGTAAGGCTTCCGTCCATCCGGCTATCACGCCATTGACCGGAAAACTTGCTGGCTCACCCCGACTAATGGAACTGTCGAACTCTGATCCATCCAAAAATGAGCCTGCATAGTGTGTTACCACCGTATCTGTCAGTCCCGGCGTTTTTCCATCTCCGCTATTAATCACTTCGTACTGTAAGCCTGATTCTGTAATGATCACGTCCTCTTTCTTTGCATTCTCTTCTAAAAATGCGGCTGCGGCTGCCAAGTTATCTTTTAGATCCATTGCTTTCTCGTCCTGTGATGTGTCCATTGTGCTTGCACTTTCTTTTGCACTATCTTTTGCTGCGTATTTTGATTCGTCAGAACAGGCAAATAAAAATAGGGTCAGAAGAATTGCAATTAACTTAAACATGGGTGAATTCCGTAAATGAACTATAAATTTACCATAATGAGTGAATTGGATAGGACGGCAAGAATACCCTAAGAGCAGGAATATAAAAAGTTAGGCTAGTGCAAAGACGCATTTCTGGAAGAACCACCTCAGGTAGCAGCAGCCAATACTCTATTTCGTCCGTCTCTTTTTGCTTGTAGTAACGCTTGATCAGCTATTTCTAGCCATTGCTCTGAATTTTGCCCATCGACATACTGAGCAATTCCCAAAGACAGGGATACCTTTGCATTATGAATAGTATCGTTGCTTGTTGGGAAAAAACTCTCAACCCGCTCTCTGATGTCTTCTGCCAGCCTTATTGCCGTCGAGAGGTCTGCTCCATTTGCCAGAATGACGAACTCGTCACCACCATATCGAAACAGACCATCGGTAGCTCGAATCCTGCTTTGTATAATCTCTGTAACGCTAATCAGTATTTGATCTCCTATGAGATGACCGTGCTGATCGTTAATTTCTTTAAAATTGTCCAGATCTAAAAGTAGCAATGAAACATTCATGCTTTGACGACCATGAGACAAAATTGATTCCTGCATTTTTTCGTCTAGAGCCCTTCTATTGCCCGCACCCGTCAAACCATCTTTTGTAGAAAGCTGTACCAACTCATCACGTTGGCTGTTTCGCATCGTCGAAAACGTATAGGCAAACAAGATACAACCCAACATAGACACGACAAATTTCGCGAAAGTAAAACCCTCCATTTGGTTAAGCATCACCGGAGCAGTTAAAGCAATGGCGACGAAACCAATGACCAAAGCAAGTTTAGGTGTCACCAGGAAAAACGTCCAGAGAATCACGGGATATAGAAAGTATGCTTCGGAGGCACCCTGAATATTGACGACGACAACGATCCCACTAACAGACACCAACACCATACACAAACCAGGGCCTTTAACCTTGCCGGTTCTCATAATATAGCCGACCATTACAAGGGAGGCACAGGCGCCAAGGAAGTCGATAGCCGCTATGCCAAAGTCAGCGCTAACAAGTCTCGCTATAGCGAAGGGGAATAAGGCAAGGGCACTGAGCAAGCAGAGTGTCAAAACAATGCGTTCTTCTGGTGGTTTTGTACCCACGGTTGCGAGAAGACGTGTAAACCAACTCAAACTACATATCCATATTTTGGTTTATTGTTGTAGAAAATTATAACAAATCAGCCTGATAGATATAGCTTAACACTCATTTCCCAGAACGCAGAGAGTTGAGTTTCTTTTCGAATCCTTCTCGGGATCTCATATCTATGGGAAGGTCCAGATATCTCTGAATTTTTTCAATGCTCAATTTCTGACCAACATCACTCGAAAATTCTACTGTCGATATACTTTCGAGGGTCGTTGGAACAAGCATTCCGGTATTGCCCTCTGCTATTTGACCTTCACTGATAACGCGGCAATAGAATCCTGGGCGACCGGCTTGAAGGAATTTTTTTACAAACCCGGGGTCTTCCACTCGGCGAGCAAATAAACCGCAGGGAATCCTCGGAGCCGTTATTTCCAAAACCAACTCGTCGAATTGCAATCGGTCACCAATATACAATCCTGCACCTTCTATTCCTTCAATCGTTAAATTTTCTCCAAAAATGCCTGATTCAAGCGTTTTTCCCAGTTCATTTTCCCACCAAAGATAATCTTCCTGCCGATAGATGTATACAGCCTGATCAGGACCTCCATGATATCGAGCATCGCAGATCACATCTCCAACCAGACCCAGAGTTGAAACCTTGACCGCATCAGGTTGGCGAAGCTTGAATATGCCAGTTTCCGACACCCGATTCCCCATATCAAAGGATCGTTTTCTACCTATATTGACACTACAGATCTTTATCATGGGCATCTTTACTCTATCATATTGAACTATATGGATATATTTAGGGCGTTAGTGGTTCGAAACCTGTCAAAAAACAGGCCAAACCACCCCATTTTGTCGTAATTATCCAACCCCCAGCCCATGAAGGCAACACAGGGCTGGATTATGTTCCGTCCAAGCTATATGATGGCGCGCTTTTTACACTCCACTTAACCAGAATTGAAGACAGAGCAATAGCCATGACTGACCTCAGCCGTTATCGAAATATCGGCATTTTCGCACACGTAGATGCCGGCAAAACAACCACAACAGAACGTATTCTGAACATCACCGGGAAAATCCATAAAATTGGAGAAGTACACGACGGTGCTGCAACCACAGACTTTATGGAACAAGAACAGGAACGTGGGATTACAATTCAGTCTGCTGCAACAACAGCATTCTGGAAAGACTACCGAATGAATATCATTGATACACCAGGACACGTTGATTTCACAATTGAAGTTTATCGTTCTCTTAAGGTATTGGATGGCGGCGTGGGTGTTTTCTGTGGATCAGGTGGAGTCGAGCCTCAATCAGAAACTAACTGGCGCTATGCGAATGATTCTGCGGTTGCTCGCATTATCTTTATTAACAAACTCGACAGGTTGGGTGCGGATTTTTACCGCGTCGTAGCACAGGTTGAAGATGTCCTTGGGGCCCACCCCCTCGTGATGACGCTGCCGATTGGTACAGAAGATGATTTCGTCGGTTTGGTCGATCTTGTTACCGAAAAAGCTTACATCTGGGACGATACTAATGACCCTCTGAACTTTGAAATTACCGACATTCCCGCCAACCTCATTGACAAAACTGCAGAATATCGAGAATCGCTAATTGAAACTGCTGTTGAGCAAGATGAAGACATCATGATGAAGTACCTCGAGGACGGTGAAGAGCCTTCAATCGAAGATCTGAAAAAATGCATCCGCAAAGGCACTATCGCACTGGACTTCTTCCCTACTTTCGGCGGTTCTGCATTTAAAAATAAAGGTGTACAGCTTATTCTAGACGCTGTTGTTGACTATCTACCTAGCCCAACAGAGGTTAACCCCCAGCCTGAAGTTGACATAGAAGGTAATGAAACTGGCAAATACGCGATTGTCGATCCTGACAAACCACTTCGCGCATTGGCATTCAAAATAATGGATGACCGATTTGGCGCTTTGACATTTACACGAATCTACTCGGGTCGAATAAAAAAGGGTGATACTGTTCTTAATACTTTTACAGGTAAGAATGAGCGAATTGGGCGAATTGTTGAAATGCATGCCGACGAACGTATCGAACTCGATTCAGCTCAAGCCGGTGATATTGTTGCTCTAATCGGTATGAAGAACACACGTACAGGACATACATTGTGTGATCCTAAGCAGCCCGCAACACTAGAACCCATGGTCTTCCCAGATCCAGTAATCTACATCGCAATTTCTCCTAAGGATAAATCTGCCGCAGAAAAAATGGGCTTGGCTATCTCTAAAATGGTTCAGGAAGATCCTTCATTCCGTGTTGAGACTGATGAAGAGTCTGGCGAAACTATAATCATGGGTATGGGTGAGCTTCACTTGGATATTAAGGTCGACATCCTGAGGCGTACTCACAATGTTGACGTTGAAGTCGGCAAGCCACTGGTTGCTTATCGTGAATCAATCACCAAGCGAATTGAAGATTCTTACACTCATAAGAAACAAACCGGTGGTTCAGGTCAATTCGCTAAGATTGACTACATCCTCGAACCTTCTGAAGTCGGTGTCGGTTTTGAATTCGTATCCAAGGTAACTGGCGGTAACGTTCCAAGAGAGTTCTGGCCTGCAGTCGAAAAGGGATTCAAGAAAAGCCTTGATGAAGGCCCAATGGCTGGATTTCCATGCCTTGACGTTAAATTGACATTGACAGATGGTGGCTTCCACGCAGTTGACTCATCTGCAATTGCTTACGAGATAGCGGCGAAAGCAGCTTATCGTCAATCCATGCCAAAAGCAGGACCTCAGCTGATGGAACCCATTATGAAAGTCGATGTCTTCACACCCGACAGTCATGTTGGTGATGTTATTGGTGATTTGAACCGACGTCGCGGTATGATTTTAGGCCAGGAAGCTGGACCCACAGGTGTGCGGATTAAAGCTGAAGCGCCATTATCAGAAATGTTTGGCTATATTGGCGATTTACGTACTATGACTTCCGGTCGTGGCCAGTTCTCCATGGAATTCAGTCACTACAAAGCGGCACCGAAAAATGTCGCTGAAGAAGTCATTAAGGAAACTTTGGAACGAAACGCAAAGAAAAAATAGTTGCGGTTTCTAGGTTTAAGAAAGGGTCCTGACAATCAGGGCCTTTTTTTATATCTCCATTTTATCAGCTACTAGAACAATGCTTTCCGCTACACGGTGAGGAATTGCCACTTTCCTTACTCTCCCACAAAATAAACTTATCTCACGCCTTCCATGTCCCCTATTTCTGGTTCAAAACCAGCGTATGGGCGAGCGGCATGGGAATTGCTTTACCTAGTGACTTCTAGCTAATTTAACCAGAGAGGAATTTGATGCTTCCAGTGAGTCACGAGTTTGACATGATCGGTCAGGCAGAATTAATGCAAAGAATGTTTAATGGCGATGACCTGAGCCAAACAGCACAAGGATTAATAAATACCTCCCGGACGAATGCCAGTAACGCAGAAGCACTACTCGATCTCTCAACAATTCTTCTGCTTAGAGGTGATCAGGAAATCGGGCTGCTAACTCAAATGCAGGCCTTGCAGTTAAAACAGCTCTACAGCATACAAGACCCTATCTGTACTACAGGTCGACAGTTTCGGCTGCTCGTCATCAAGACCCCCGGTAACTTTATGGCTAATACACCGGTAGAATTTATGATTCGCACTTCAGATATCTGCGTAGACGAACTCTACATAGCCCCTAATTTGCCCTATCCTCTTATCCTAGATTATGATCTGGTTTTCGTCGCCATATCTGAAGCTGAAGAAAACCGGGTTGCGCTTAAAATGACTGAAACATTACTTAAGCAATGGCATCTGCCCTATATCAACAACCCTGACGAAATACCCCTTCTTGCTAGGGATCGCGCCTGTGAATTAATGGATACAATTCCCGGGATCTACATGCCACAAAATATCTTGGTTGATCGGCAACAACTCAATGACATGGCAAGCCTTCAACAGCAACTTTCGGAATATTTGATTGAAGACAAATTTCCTATTATCACGCGTCCAGCCGGCTCCCACGCCGGGCAAGGCTTATCGAAGCTTAGCTGCTATGAAGATATAGAGGCGTACCTAAAGCTACATGATGATGAACAATTTTTTATCGCGCCCTTTTCTGACTATCGAAGCCCTGACGGATTGTTTAGGAAATACCGCATCGTTTTTATCAGCGGTGCACCTTATCTTTGCCACATGGCCATTTCTGAGAACTGGTTAGTGCATTACTTGAATGCGGGGATGACGCTGGACGAAGATAAGCGCTTTGAAGAAAATCGCGCCATGACCTTCTTTGATACCGGCTTAGCAGAACGTCAAAAAGATGCTTTCATGAAACTGCGCGACACCATCGATCTCGATTACTTCGGGATTGATTGCGCTGAAACACCTGATGGAGAATTACTTGTCTTTGAACTAGCAAATGCCATGATTGTTCATGATATGGATCCCATTGAAATGTTTCCTTACAAGCAACCTGCGATGGAGAAGGTATTCAATGCATTTCATGAAATGTTACGCGGAAAAGCTACGCTTTAAAGGTCGCGCTATTTCGCCGCATTACTTAACTGAAATATGAAGCCTGTCGACTCAATTTCAATAGATGAAAATTTGGAATCTATTACTGTCCTAATATTCCATATTTTTCAGTACCTGCGCCTGTTAGATTTCCGCCCTATCAATTACTGTCCAAGCAGGAAACAACCATGTCAGCTTACCTAGAACAGATCAAGCAATTCGCAAACCTGAAAGACGCCGAAAATACTTGGGGTGGAATCAACTCAGAGTATGCAACACGAATGCATTTCCAGAATCGATTTAAAACAGGTCTTGAGATCGCACAATATACTGCGGATATCATGAGAAAAGACATGGCGGACTACGATGGTGATACATCAAAATACACGCAGTCTCTAGGATGTTGGCATGGATTTACGGCGCAGCAATTAGCCATATCCGTTAAGAAACACCGGGGAACTATGGATAAGAGTTACATTTATCTAAGTGGCTGGATGGTCGCAGCACTCCGATCTGAATTCGGCCCTCTTCCTGATCAGAGCATGCACGAAAAAACGACTGTTCCAAATCTGATCAATGAAATCTATTCTTTCCTTAAGCAAGCAGATGCAAGAGAACTAAGGCACATCTTTGTAGAGCTCGATGAAGCTCGCGCCAATGGCTCCGACGTTGACTCTGTCATTCAAAGGATTGACGGATTCCAAACTCACGTCGTTCCCATCATTGCAGACATTGACGCAGGCTTTGGTAATGAAGAAGCAACTTATTTGCTCGCCAAACGGATGATTGAAGCAGGTGCTTGTGCCATCCAAGTTGAAAACCAAGTGTCTGATGCCAAACAATGTGGTCATCAAGCGGGTAAGGTCACTGTTCCTCACGAAGACTTCCTAGCCAAGATCAATGCAATTCGATATGCCTTTCTAGAACTCGGCATAGATAACGGTATTATTGTGGCGCGAACAGATTCGCTCGGCGCAAGCTTGACACAAAAAATACCTGTCTCTAAAGAGGCGGGGGACCTTGCCAGCCAATACAATAACTTCCTAGAGACAAATGCAATTCATGACCTCAATGAACTCAAGGAAAATGACATTAGCATTCATCAAGGCGGCAAACTGGTTAAACCTATTCGTCTCGATAATGGATTATATTCATTCAGAGAAGGCACAGGATTCGATCGTGTTGTACTAGATTGTGTTACCAGCCTCAACCATGGCGCAGACCTACTTTGGATCGAAACTGAAAAACCTAACGTTGCTCAAATTGCCGAAATGGTAAACGCAGTCCGCGAACATGTTCCCGATGCTAAATTAGTTTACAACAACTCTCCTTCATTCAATTGGACATTGTCATTCAGAGAGCAAGTTTATGCTGAATGGAAGAATGCAGGCAAAGACCTTAGCGCCTACCCTGATCCAACAATAGATGCGAAAGGGTTGATGGATGCGAAGTATGATGACACTGAATTATCGAAAGAAGCTGATGCACTTGTGCAAGAATTTCAAAAAGATGCATCCAGAGAAGCAGGCATATTTCACCACCTGATTACCTTACCAACTTATCACGAAACCGCCTTAGGTACTGATATTCTGTCTGAAGGCTACTTTGGTGATCTAGGCATGCTTGCCTATGTAAGAGATATTCAACGCGTAGAAATTCGTCGCGACATGGCTTCTGTGAAACACCAGGATCTTGCTGGTTCAAACATTGGCGATGACCACAAAGAATATTTCTCTGGTGATAACGCCCTACTCGCAGGCGGTAAAGACAACACCATGAACCAATTCTAAGGAACTTCTATTTAGAGCGATTTACGGGGCGATTTATCGCCCCTTTTTTTATCCTCTTCTGCAATTGAAGCCTTGCTGGAGAAATAAAAATGAGACTCTGACATCACCATAAGATGGTCTCCACCAGACACCATGGTGCCCTTCAAGGCTAATGTACCTAGCAATAATACTCTGAGAAAATAGAATATCCCTTTGGGGTGCCTTGTATTCTGGTATTTCTAAGAGTTCCTTTCTTTCGTTGTGCTTTTTAGGCCTAATGGGATGAAGGGTTATTAAAACGCTTACTCTAAGGATAGTGCATCAACAAAAACTTCTCTATTGACGTTCCCTCCTGTAAGGATCGCTGCCACTTTTTGTCCTTTGTTTTTCTCTTTCTCTTTCAGAACTGCCGCGGTTGTTGCCGCTCCAGCACCCTCGGCAATATTGTGGGTGTCATTAAAAATAGCCTGCATCGCTAACGCTATTTCCCGATCCGATACAGAGACGACCGCCGCCACATTGTTCAGAATAATTTCAAGGGCTTCCTCGTTAGGATTCCTAACGGCCAAACCATCAGCAAAAGTATCAGCCGAATTAGTCGAACAAAACTTGCCGGCTTCAAAAGACAATTGATAGGCATTTGCATTTTCTGAAACCACACCTATTATTTCACAATCTAAATTCAACGCATTACGCACATTAACCACGCTACATATGCCTGAGCCAAGCCCAATGGGGACATAAACACGGTCGAGCTTTGCGACAGCTTCAAATAATTCAAGTGCATAAGTGGATACGCCCGCCACTAGATCATCATGGAAAGAAGGCATTAAGTGAAGCTTCCTTTCCTCTGCTAAAGCGCCTGCAAACTGTATGGATTCATCAAAGTCGGCACCGGCTTCTATTACTTCTGCTCCGAGAGCCGCCATCAAAAGGTTCTTATCTGTGCTGTTACCAAAAGGCACCACAACGACAGATTGAATTCCAAACCGGCTTGCGGCATAGGCGACACTCTGACCAAAATTTCCCCGAGTTGCCGCAACTACTCCCTGAACTTCAGGTTCTTCCGTGAGCAAATTAGACAGATACGTCAACCCACCACGCACTTTAAAAGAACCTGTTGGATTATGGTTTTCATGTTTAAGCCATAACTCACATCCCGCTCGTTTTGACAGCAAAGGCCATTCCATTTGCGGACTCGGAGGCATCTTGCTGTATACAAAGCGGGCATTGTTTCGAATGGTGTCAATGGATAACAAATTCATATCATTAGCTCAAAGAAAAAGCTGGGGAAGGAGGGCAGACATGTCTCGAGCAATAAACCCAAGGCATGGATTCGAAACTAAGGATCTCTGGCGACAAATGGAAAAATCAACTTAGATCGATAAAACTGCGCAATTGTTCCGATCTAGCAGGATGGCGAAGCTTGCGAAGGGCCTTTGCTTCAATCTGTCGGATGCGTTCTCGCGTTACCGAAAACTGACGGCCTACTTCTTCAAGGGTGTGATCGGTATTCATATCAATACCGAATCTCATTCTTAATACCTTGGCTTCTCTTTCAGTCAATGCAGTTAGTACATTGGTCGTTGTTTCTTTCAAACCTTTGTCCGTCGCATGTTCTACTGGTGATTCTGCAGAAGTATCACTGACAAGATTCCACATCGTAGAATCATCATCCTCGCCGACTGGCGTCTCAAGAGAAATAGGCTGTTTTGCAACATCGAGGGCTTTCAAAACTTTATCTTCAGGGAGTTCCATTTTAATCGCCAACTCCTCTATGGTAGGGGAGCGACCTAATTCCTGAACGAGCTGACGGCTGAGACGGTTAAGCTTATTGACGGTTTCCATCATGTGGACGGGAACACGAATGGTTCGAGCTAAATCAGAGATTGATCGCGTAATGGCTTGTCTTATCCACCAAGTTGCATAGGTTGAAAACTTAAAGCCGCGACGGTATTCAAATTTGTCCACTGCCTTCATCAATCCGATATTGCCTTCCTGAATCAAATCAAGGAAATGCAGGCCTCGGTTGGTATATTTTTTTGCAATAGAAATAACCAGGCGAAGGTTGGCTTCTATCATCTCTCTTTTTGCAGAACGGGTATTACCGACGGCGACAAATAATC
>JAESSY010000045.1 GCA_016763855.1 Pseudomonadales bacterium | reverse complement strand
ATCACTCATGCAATTCTCTATATTAGCGCGAGGTCCGCAAACAGCATCAAGGAATTTCGTTTACGCATTCGTGGCGACCAAGTTGTCGTGCACAAGCACATTGATCCTTCATATACCGTACTCAGAGAAGATGAAAGTTTTAGCTTTTGCACAATAGCCTATTCAAAAGATGCAAAGACCTTGATGGAACGCGCTGTCATCCAGCAGAAAAAGGTGTATGACGAGATGGTGTTAGAGGATGAGCCGGGGCGAGACGACTATCTTTATATATCTGTTCTGCCCTGGATATCATTTACCAATACAACCCACCCAGTACAAATGAGTCCTGTGGATTCTGTCCCTCGCTTAGTCTGGGGGAAGTTTTATTCAAACGAGGGTAAAACCATGCTGCCCTATTCCGTACAAGTTCATCATGCCTTGGCTGACGGCTTACACATCGGTAAATTTGCAACACTTTTTCAAGCGCTGGCAGACGATCCAGCAATAACCCTAAGCTAATACTATCCCTGCTTCGCTGCACTCTGGTCCAAGGATCTTTAACCTAGAAACCTCATTTGGACAATAAAATAGGCAAAAAAAACCCCGGTAGCGAACCGAGGCTTTTTTCTAGATCAAAATTCTATTCAGAACCTCAACCTTTAGAACTTCTATCCTTAGAATCTCGTCGTAAAAGAGATACCATAAGTTCTTGGATCATTAATGATGCCTTCCAGGTTGTTGAAGTCGATCCCAGCAACCAGTTTGATTTGATCAGTAATATTTCGTCCGTAAATAGCGACTTCATATTTATCATCTGATGAGACATAACCAATGTTGATTCCGCCTTCTAGCAAGGAGTCACCACGAAACTCTTCTGAAGTGTACAAGAAGAAATTGATATCACTACGATATGACCAATCTGTTTGTAGATACAGATTGCCATTTTCCATTGGCTGTGTGTATCGTACTGTCAGATTGGAAATCCACTCTGGCGCTCTTGGTAAAGTGTTGCCATCAAGAGAGACACTTCCTGGAAAGCTACCAGGAGGATCTGTAAAGGTACAACCTGCACCACAAGGTAATACTGACAATTCAGAATCGTCAATTTCAGTATTGTTGTAACTCAAGCCTAGTGTCACTAACAACTTCTCACTAGCAGCCCACTCAGCATCAACTTCAACACCCCAACCATTAGTCTTGTCAGCATTGATCAACACGTTGGCATTATCTACGCCACTACCCGCTGTTAACTGTTGATCATTAACAGTCAAGGTGTAAATGGTCGCATTCAAACGCAATGTGTTCTCAAGCAACTCGCTCTTAACACCCGCTTCAAAAGAAGTGATTGTTTCAGAATCACCAACGGTGACACTGTCGCTAAACAATACTCGACCCTGAATGCTGGGTGCTCTGAAGCCCCTAGCAATACGGGCATAAACACTGACATCGTTGTTAATTGTGTAATTAAGGCTCAAGTTACCACTAACTTCATTGTCTTCAGGTCTTACTACCGTGCGTGGGAATGGACCTAAAGCCGGCACACCAAACAGGTCGGTGCTTCTAAATGCTGAATAGTTCTTTTTATCGTCTGAATAACGCAGTCCTAAAGTCATGATCAGATCTTCACTTAAGTCATAATCAAATTGACCAAATACAGCCCAAGCACGCGTATCTTGACGCTGTCTTGCAAAACCATCGAAGTTTTCCGAACGATCGGAAAAGTTAAAGCTGTCAACAATCAAATGTTCGCTGAAGTAAAAGACACCTGCTTGCCAATGCAACTTTTCACCATTGTTGTTATTGATGCGAAGTTCCTGGGTTTTTTGATCATGATCAGGAATACCGTCAGCTGTCTGGGCAGGAAAAGGAATAAAACCAGGACCTGATATGGGTAAAAATGCAGCACCAATACCACCTTCGACATCTGCTCTACTATAGGTTTCTACTGTTTCGTACCCTGTAATAGAAGTGATTGTGTAATCACCTAAGTCCCAAACAAGCTTAACTGTTACGCCTAGTGCCTCAGCTCTTTGTTCATTTTTGCCGTCAAAATTAACAACCCTTTCATCAAAACCAGACACTAGGCTATTTGAACCAGGTTGAATAATATTCGCCCTGAAAAGTGTTGCCGTACCATCCAAATCACGGGCATGTATATTGAACAGGGCATCAAAATTGTCACCTTCATAAGCTACCTGAAAACGAGCGGCTGTTTCTTCGTACCCTTCTAAGAACTCACCGTCATCAAGAAAGGCGAGACTTGGATCGATTGCTGAAGCTCTGTTAGCAACCCAATCATCACGTTTTTGATGAAGGACTGATAATCTGGCAGACCAGCTGTCATTCAAAGGACCACCTACGGCACCTTCAAAATCAACAACGCCCAAGTTACCCGCAGAGATTTTTACATAGGCATCAAATTCCTGACTGGGCTTTACTGAATCTAGTTTCACGATGCCCGCGGGGGTATTTCGACCAAAAAGTGTACCTTGTGGTCCACGCAATACTTCGACACGTTCTGTATCAAAAATTGGAAAGCCTTTAAGCATGGGGTTTTCATAAACAACATCGTCATAAACCAAAGAAACCGGCTGCGATGCATTTTGGTCAAAATCTGTATTACCGATGCCGCGAATATAAAAACGCGGGAAAATACGACCAAAGTCGGATTCTACGACGAGACTAGGTGCCTTTCCGTTTAAGAAACGAATATCCTTTCCGCCTGCCCGTAGGCTATCCATAGTATCGCCGGATAGTGCCGTAATAGAAATCGGAACATCCTGTATGTTCTGAGCTCTTTTTTGTGCCGTTACGATGACTTCTTCAAGTACACCTTCTGCATATGTACTCGCAACCGGCATGATTGCGAAACCAAGCGCAATGCTGATAGCCAGCTTTCCAATTTTTGCTAAATTATTCAAATTTATTCCCCTTTTATGTCTCTTTATTGTTACTTGAATCCGAAATGGTGACCCCACAATGTCATTCACGTAACCCCCCAAGACCTCAGAATGATTCAATTAAACCGCTCATGCACTACCAAAATTAAGATCAATTTTATCAAGAAAGCAGCAATAGATTTTGAAACGCGATATTTCCATTTCTTAAACAATACGTCAAGTTAAAATAGCTGAAATACTAGGATAATTCCCATATTCCAAGCAAATACGGTACTAACAGCTTTAACGATTAAGTCCTTTGTTTTAGAATGCGCTCCCGGTGGGGTTTTAGATCAAGTTGCTATAGGTAAACAGCATCGTATACGTACAAATTTAGGGATAGTGTTTGCAGATGTTAATTCAAGACTTAATATGTAAAAAGCGGGACGGCTTGTTACTTGAAGACGAAGAAATTGAGGCATTTGTCAGCGGTATCACTGATGGCTCACTTTCAGAGGGCCAGATTGCGGCATTTGCAATGGCTACTTTTTTCACAGACATGGAACCCCAAGAGTGCATCAGCCTAACTAAGGCAATGAAAAACTCCGGAGACACACTACAGTGGCAGTCTCTAGATCTCCCAGGACCCGTAGCTGACAAGCATTCAAGTGGCGGCGTTGGGGACAAAGCTAGTTTAATGCTTGGGCCCATGTTAGCAAGTTGCGGTGTATTTGTACCCATGATCTCAGGAAGAGGATTAGGCCACACAGGGGGAACGCTCGACAAACTAGATAGCATTCCCGGCTACAATACCTTGCCAAACAACGCCAAATTTCAGGATGTTGTTAAATCAGTAGGGTGCGCCATTGTGGGCCAAACAGCGAACTTAGCCCCTGCAGATAAGCGTTTTTATGCTATCCGAGATGTTACGGGAACGGTCGAATCACTCCCCTTGATCACTGCATCGATCCTTTCCAAAAAGCTATCTGCCGGGCTTGATTGTCTCGTTATGGATGTCAAAACCGGGAACGGTGCATTCGCCAACACGATGGAGCGTGCTACAGATCTTGCGCAGCGAATTGTCAGCGTGGCAGGTGGAATGGGGCTTCCCACCACAGTACTTATCACGGACATGTCCGAAGTGCTGGGGCCAAACGCAGGAAATGCACTTGAAATCATGGAAACCATAAACTATTTAAAAGGCACATTTCGAGATCCTAGGCTACACGAAGTCGTCATTTCATTGGGGGCGGAATTATTGTTACTCGCAGGCACGGTATCAACCAATAAAGAAGGCAGGGATCAACTAAACCAAAGCCTTGATTCTGGCGCCGCAACTGAAAGGTTTTCGAAAATGGTCAGTGAACTCGGCGGACCAAATGATTTACTTGAGGCGACAACAAAATATCTCCCTGCAGCACAGATTATTTGCCCCATATTTCCGCATGAAAGCGGCATTATCAGCGAAATCGATGTGAGGTCGGTTGGCAATACTATTATTGAGTTAGGGGGTGGTCGACGTGTTGCTACCGACACGATTGATTTTTCTGTTGGGCTATCAGAGATTAGAGGGCTGGGAGATAAAGTCGACCCACAAACACCCATAGCTATGGTTCATGCAAGAAATCAAACTGAAGCAGATATTGCTATCAAAAGAGTTCAAACTGCCTTTTCACTAACAGACTCCTTATTGACAGAGCAGGCCCCAAAACAAAAATCTGTCATTATTGAAAAAATAACAGCACCTTAAAAGGCGACTTACTAGAGAATCAGGAAAAAGCAATGAAAGCCAAGAAAACGAAAACTGCGTTAAAAGCCGCCAACGAACCTTATAATCCCGGCACAGATTTTAATCCCGATTGGATTTCAGAAATCAAGATAAACCAAAGCGGTGTGGAACGGCGCGCGGGGACACTCAAAAATAGGCGTTCGTTAAAAAAAGAGTGGCAAGCTGCCTGGCTTCTTAAAGCAATCTCCTGCATCGATCTGACCAGTCTGTCTGGGGAGGACACGCCCGGCAGAATCAAAAGGCTTTGCGCGAAGGCTGCAAGCCCCGTAAGAAATGACATCATTGAAGATCTGGGGGTTTCTTCTCTCAAATTAACAACCGGTGCCGTCTGCGTTTATCACGTTATGGTTGAGACTGCAGTAGAAGCACTAAAAGGCACAGGGATACCTGTCGCCGCAGTTTCAACAGGATTCCCCGCCTGCATGGCACCGCTCGAAACGCGGTTACGTGAGATAGAGTTATCTATTGCTGCAGGGGCCGAAGAGATTGATATCGTTATCAGCCGAAGAAATGTCCTGTGTGAAGATTGGCCTGCACTCTATGAAGAAATCCAAGCTTATCGATCAGCCTGCGGCGATGCTCACATGAAAACCATTATCTCAACAGGAGAACTTGCCACCCTTAACAACGTTGCCAAGGCATCGATGGTTTGTATGATGGCCGGCGCTGATTTCATCAAGACATCAACAGGAATGGAATCAAGTAATGCTAATTTGCAAGTCTCTCTTGTCATGATGCGAGCCATCCGCCGCTACAACGAATTAACGGCTTATCGTGTAGGGTTCAAACCGGCCGGAGGAATTAGTACTGCAAAAGACGCCATTCAGTATCTGGTTATGATCAAAGAAGAACTTGGCGATAGCTGGCTCAATCCTGAAATGTTCAGGTTTGGCGCGTCCAGCTTACTCGGTGATATTGAACGTCAACTTGAACATCATCTGACAAGTTGTTATTCCGCAAGCCATCGCCACGCGCTCGTTTAAAATGACGAGAATGAAAAAAAGTTTCAGGAACATAATATGAACGTAATAGAAGCATTTAAAAATATGAGCTATGGCCCCGCACCGGAGAATTCAGACCTAGTAATGGAATGGTTAGAGAGCCACAAAAAGGGTTTCTCTTTATACATTAATGGCGAATGGGTGAAACCCGCAAAGACACAATTCTTTAAGAGCATCAATCCAGCCAATGGGCAAGTGCTTGGCAAAGTTTCTCAAGCTGGCGAAAAAGATATCGACAAAGCCGTTAAGGCTGCGCGTAATGCGCTACCTCTCTGGGCAAAAATAGGCGGACACGGTCGCGCAAGATGTCTTTATTCTCTCGCTCGGCTCACCCAAAAACACGCTCGCAAACTTGCTGTACTCGAAACCCTCGATAATGGTAAACCCATCAGAGAAACTAGGGATATCGATATTCCTACAGTGGCTCGGCATTACTATTATCACGCTGGTTGGGCACAATTGCTCGAGAGTGAACTACCGGATCATGAAGCTCTGGGTGTCATAGGGCAAATCATCCCGTGGAATTTTCCCTTGTTAATGACAGCATGGAAAATTGCACCCGCTTTGGCAGCAGGCAATTGCGTCGTGCTCAAACCTGCAGAATTTACAAGCTTAAGCGCCTTAATGTTTGCAGAAATCTGTACTGAAGCAGGCATCCCACCTGGGGTCATCAATATCGTTACGGGTGACGGTGATACCGGCTCGAAGTTGGTTTCGCATCCTGACGTGAATAAAATCGCATTTACAGGTTCAACAGATGTTGGCAAAATTATCAAACAACAAACCGCAGGCACCGGAAAAAAACTAACCCTTGAACTAGGGGGTAAATCTCCTTTTATTGTTTTCTCAGATGCGGATCTCGACAGCGCCGTGGAAGGCGTTGTAGATGCAATATGGTTCAATCAAGGTCAAGTATGCTGTGCTGGTTCACGATTACTTGTTCAGGAAGCAGTGAGTGAGCAGTTTATCGCCAAAATTAAGTCTCGTATGGAAACCCTTAGAGTGGGGGACCCTTTGGATAAAAGCGTTGATATTGGCGCCATAGTCGATCAAAGCCAACGGGATCGAATTGAGTCCCTAGTGAACCAAGGCGTCTCTGAAGGCGCTGTACTTTGGCAACCTTCTACCCCTTGTCCAACATCAGGATGCTTCTACCCACCCACTTTATTGACGCAAGTTGAGACCAGTAATATCGTCGCCAGTACAGAAATTTTTGGCCCCGTTCTAAGTGTCATGACCTTTAGAACTCAAAAAGAAGCTATCGCGCTCGCTAACAATACACGTTACGGTCTTGCCGCCAGCATCTGGTCAGAAAACATCAGCCGAGCATTGGATATCGCGCCACAGATCAAAGCGGGTATTATCTGGATCAATACCACTAACCAGTTTGATGCGGCTTGTGGATTTGGCGGATACAAAGAATCAGGATTTGGCAGAGAAGGTGGTATAGAAGGACTATTAGAATATTTAAAACCAAAGCAGAACAAGGCATTAGAAAAAGCATTGATACTGCCCACCGCAAAAACTATCACAAAAAAGCCAAAAGACGGAGGCGACTTCCCCAGCATCAATCAAACGGCCAAACTCTACATCGGAGGCAAACAGTGCCGACCCGATGGCGGCAATAGTCTTAGCATCTTAAATGCTAATGGCGCTGTAGCGGGATTAGTTGGGGACGGTAATCGCAAAGATATTCGAAACGCTGTTGAAGCCGCTGTTAAAGCTGAAAGTTGGGGTAAAGCAACTGCGCACAATCGAGCTCAAATCCTCTACTATATTGCTGAAAATCTTAGCTATCGAAGTGAAGAGTTTAGTGAGCGACTATGCGAGTTAACAGGACAAACGAAGAAACAAAGTCAGACAGAAGTTGAAGATAGTATTGAACGCTTGTTCTTCTATGCTGCCTGGGCAGACAAATATGACGGGGCCGTTCATCAACCACCTATAAAGGGTGTTACCTTAGCCATGAATGAAGCAATCGGCATTGTGGGTATCGTTTGCCCAGACAGTAATCCGCTACTTTCTTTTATCTCCATGCTTGCACCGGTTATCGCCATGGGTAATCGCGCCATAATAATACCGTCACCAGCCTATCCCTTGGTTATCACAGATTTCTATCAGATACTAGAAACATCAGATGTCCCGGCAGGCGTTGTGAATATTGTGACCGGAGAGAAAGACGGCCTCGCAAAAGTGTTAGCCGATCACAACCAGGTAGACGGCCTTTGGTATCATGGATCCTCGATAGGTAGCCAGATGATAGAAGCGGCCTCAACAGGAAACCTAAAGAGAACCTGGGTAAACCACGGCTTTGCTAGAAATTGGTCTAGTAACAGCGAAGGACAAGGGAAGGAATTTTTACAACAGGCAACACAAGTCAAAAATATTTGGATACCTTATGGCGACTCTATTTGATAAAGAGCGATTGGATGGTGCCTATTCATTTGGGCATTGCTTTCAATCGGGCAGCACGAATGTGTATTTTTAGGAGATTAATAATATGAAAAGAGCAATCATATTAGTACTAGATTCCTTTGGAATCGGCGCAACTGAAGACGCCCCAAGCTTCGGAGATGAAGGCGCCAATACACTCGGACATATTGCAGAACAATGTGCTTTGGGTAAGGCAAATATCAATCGCTGTGGCAGCCTTAAGCTACCTGAATTAACACAATTGGGGCTCATGCATGCCGCAAAAGAAAGCGCCGGGGAATTTCCAATGGCCTGTCCTACTGAAATTGAGTTAACTGGGGCATACGGTCACGCAAAGGAACTTAGCAGCGGTAAAGACACTTCAAGCGGACATTGGGAAATGACTGGCGTGCCTGTCTTATTTGATTGGGGTTACTTTACGGATAAAGAAAATAGCTTCCCCCCAGCACTTCTTCAGGCCTTTATTGAAAAGGCAGATCTCCCGGGAGTACTCGGAAATTGTCACGCTTCGGGCACTGAAATTATCGCAAGGCTTGGGGAAGAACACATGAAGAGTGGTAAACCCATCGTCTACACCTCAGGAGACAGTGTCTTTCAAATTGCCTGCCACGAAGATTCATTTGGCTTGGCACGATTGCTAGAAATTTCCAAGATCGCTTTTTCGCTATTGGAAGAATTCAATATTTGTCGCGTTATCGCCAGACCTTTCATCGGTACGATGGGCGACGACTTCAAAAGAACTGGCAACAGACGAGATTATTCTGTTATGCCCCCAGAAAAAACACTGCTGGACAAACTCATTGAGCACCAAGGTGAAGTACTAGCGGTCGGCAAGATCTCTGATATTTTTGCAGCCCAAGGTATCAGCGAAAAAATAAAGGCTACCGGCCTCACTGAATCGTTTGACACAACCCTTGAGACAATAAAAAGGGCTAAAGATAAAAGTATCATATTCACCAATTTTGTTGATTTTGATTCCGAATATGGTCGTCGTCGAAACGTCGCCGGTTACGCAGAAGCCCTTGAATACTTTGATGGCCGTCTTCCCGAACTATTAGACATAATGGAAGATGATGACGTACTTATCATAACTGCTGACCATGGCTGCGACCCAACATGGCCCGGTAGCGATCACACCAGAGAACACATTCCAGTATTAGTCTACGGCAATTCTGTAAAGCCTGCCTCTTTGGGCCGAAGGTCAAGTTTTGCGGATATAGGCCAAAGCTTGGCTCATCACTTCTCTTTGCCAGAATTGGAATACGGAACAAATTTTTTATAACAAGAGAATTCCCATGACACCACATATCAATGCCGAAACCGGTGATTTTGCTGAAGTGATTTTGTTTCCCGGGGATCCCCTGCGAGCAAAATATATCGCCGAAACCTTTCTCAAAGACGCAAACGAAGTCTGTAACCTCAGAGGCATGCTGGGCTTTACTGGCATCTATGAAGGTGAGAGAATTTCTGTGATGGGCTCAGGCATGGGCATTCCTTCTGCTTCAATTTATGCTAAGGAATTGATCACAGAATTCGGTGTTAACAATATTATTCGAATAGGAAGTTGTGGCGCTGTCAGTCTCGATGTCCATATACGGGATGTCGTCATCGGAATGGGAGCATGCACAGATTCAAATGTAAACCGCATCCGATTTAAAGGTTATGATTTTTCCGCCATCGCAGATTTTGGACTCGTTGAAAGTGCCGTTAATACTGCAAGAAAAATGTCTCTCAATGTCCACGTAGGCAATATTTTTTCGGCTGACTTATTTTACACCCCCGACACTGAAATGTTCGATGTAATGGAACGCTACAAGATTATGGGCGTTGAAATGGAAGCTGCCGGATTGTATGGCGTCGCCGCTGAATTTGGTGCCAAGGCCCTTACTATTTGCACGGTGACTGATCATATTCGCAGTGGAGAAAAACTCAGTGGAGATGACCGTCAATTCTCTTTGAATGAAGGAATTGAACTCGCACTAAAGACTGCCCTAGAAGCACAGTCCTAGAATCCAGATTCAAGAGAAGACACCATGATCCGATTACACTGCTTATTATTCCTAAGTATTTTTACAAACTCAGCTTTCGCAGAAACAAAACTGAAAGCTGACATGATCGTCTACGGCGACTACCTGGTCACCATGAACACCGACATCATTTATGACGGCGCCGTTGCCGTGCAAGGAAATACCATTGTCGCAACGGGAACCCGTGCGGAGATCGACCAAAAATATTCAACAAAGAAAGTTGTTCCGGGTAAAGACAGAATCCTTATGCCAGGACTTATTAATGGTCACAATCACAGCGCTATGGTGCTCTTTAGAGGAATGGCTGATGACTTAAATTTGATGGAGTGGCTAACAAAATATATCTTCCCCATGGAAGGTCAATTTGTAGACCCTGAATTCATCAGAATAGGCACCCGTCTCGCTTGCTGGGAGATGATACGCGGTGGTACAACAACTTTTGTCGATATGTATTTTTACCCTGATACGATTGCTGAAGTAGTACAGGATTGCGGTTTACGCGCTATTATTGCTTCACCTTCTATTGACTTTCCAAGCCCCGGGTTTAAAGGTTGGGAAGATTCTTTTAAAGCCGCCGTCGAATTTGTCATTCGCTGGAAAGACAAAAACGAACGTATCACCCCTGCCTTTGCCCCTCATGCGCCCTATACGGTTTCTCCCTTTCATCTCAAAGAAGTTGCAGACAAGGCAAAAGAATTGGGCGTACCTGTAAGTATGCATATCGCTGAGGCACCATCAGAGGTTGCAGACATACGAGAACGATATAACAACACGCCCGTAAAACATGTTGCTGAACAGGGGTTGTTTGATATCACTTTGATAGCTGCTCACATGGTGCAACCAAATCCGGAAGAGATTGCCATGTTAGCCGAAAAACAAGTTGGTGCTATTCATAACCCAAGCTCAAATCTCAAACTCGCCGCTGGCATTGCGCCTGTTGCAGAAATGCTGAAGGCCGGGGTCATGGTTGGACTTGGCACAGATGGGGCCGCCAGTAATAATGATCTCGATATGTGGGAAGAAATTCACCTTGCTGCTCTCATACACAAAAACCGGGTTGGTGATCCTACCGCCATGCCATCATTGACCGTGCTTAAAATGGCAACCAGTATGGGTGCGGCCGCTATCGGATTGGGAGATAGCATCGGTGTTCTTGAAGTAGGCAAGCTCGCAGATATGATACAGATTGATATCAATAGCCCAGGGCTCACGCCAATGTACAACGTGATTTCACAATTAGTTTACACCGTAGATTCAGACGACGTGATCACAAGCATTGTTTCAGGAAAGATTCTCATGGAAGAGGGTATTGTTTTAACACTGGATGCTGATAAGGTAAGAAACGACGCTCTGGAAAAATCAGCGGAAATTTCGAAAGCGCTAGGGTTACGAAAGTTATAAGGGTTATAGAAGTTATAAAAAGGAATGATCTATGGCTAAACAAAATAAACTGGTAAATGAAGCCGGACTTCTAAAAGAAGCTATTCGTTTAGGAACCGTTTACGGAGAGAAGCGCGGTGTTGTTGAATTTGAACCCACAGACTCTGCCCACGAAAAAATTGAGTTTATCTATCGCCTGCTCGTACACGACAAGTTAATCCAACCTCTCGCCAAACAAGATGTCAGTCAAAAAGCAATGGGCCACAAACTGGCACTCTGGGTGTCCAGGCAATTGCCAGCTGATCATCCTTTATTGAGTTGATCCTAGCTTTCCATCACCGAGTACTATTAAAAATCCCACAGTATTTTCTTATAAAATTCCATCTGATTTTCAGAGAGGATATCAGGGTGAATCCTTCTAGCATTTTAATTTTATATTTCCCTCGCGCATATCATTCTTATTAACTGAAAAAGTTTACCTAGCGCCTATTAGTAGCTACAGGTTTAAAGCGCAAATAATTGTAAGTCAAAATATACAAGTTTTTGTATCTAGAGCTTTTGATATCATCATGCTCTTGTTTGCTGAATCAAATATGGCCAAATTCTCGGTACTAATCTTACGTCTGTTTATACTTTTGATAAGGCTGCGTTAGTGATTGAAGGGACGAAAGAACCTTATGAATCACAATAACAACAACTTTGAAATTAACGCTCTTTCCCTCTGACCACCAAAAGAGGCAATTAATGTGCTTCTAAGCAATATCGGGGTTCTATCTGGAGATTCAGGTAACCATAAGCCTTTGGTATTACAGACAATTATGGGTTAAAGTTGCTGGACGCTGTATAGATAAAATGATCAGGCAAAGTTTTCTAGTTTAGAAAGGGTCTATTGATTAAAGAAGTAATGAAAGTAAATTTAAGTAAAATCCTCCTGGCACTCGGTGCCACTGTCTACCTCGTCTCTTGTACAACAATAGACAAACCCATCAATAAGGAGACAGCACCCAGCATTACTTCTCCAACATTAGAAATTCCTACCCAAACGCTCCCTAAACAGAAGGAGGCGACCAAAGACCCAGCTACCGTCGCGGATCTACCTGTTTTGACAGACACGCCAAGGTCTGTAATAGAAACAATTGAAGCACCCTCTGAGAATGAGATCGTAGACGCGCCACTTGTCGAGACTCCAATTATAGAAAAGCCATCTTTAGTCCCGACGCCCAACCCCGTCATCAGTTTATGTCAGGAAATTGGATCAAAGCTCGGCAGCGTAAGTATCACCGATTGCCTAAATCAACAACTGACACATTCATCTTATTCAGCTGAAAACCGGTCCCTTGCATTTAAGGATTTCCCACCTCTTCCTGGACGTACCCCTTTGGGTCGAATTCTCGTCATAGGCGGGATACATGGAGATGAATTTTCTTCGGTTTCTATGATTTTTAGATGGATGGGCAAGTTAGATCAATTTCACAGTGGCATGTTCCATTGGCGCTTTGTCCCATCTTCAAATCCAGACGGTTTATTAAAAAGAAAGTCTCAGCGACAAAATGTCAATGGTGTTGACCTGAATCGAAATTTCCCTACTGCGGATTGGGAAAACCAAGCGCTCTCATTCTGGGTTAAGGATTCACTTAAAAATCCACGGCGCTACCCAGGTCCGACTTCAGCAAGTGAACCAGAAACAAAGTGGTTGGTGAATCAAATAAAAGCGTTCAAACCCGATGTCATTATTTCTATGCACGCGCCATATCATCTGGTTGGCTATGACGGCCCTCCAAAAGCACCGGACAACCTCGGAAGTCTTTACCTAAGAAAACTCGGCGTTTTTCCAGGTTCTTTGGGAAACTATGCAGGGGTTGATCTCAATATGCCTATCGTCACCGTCGAGTTACAATCAGCAGGTATCATGCCCAGCACAGATGAAATTGATCAAATGTGGCGCGACCTTATCAGATGGTTGAGAGGACAACTTTCAACGGCTCAGTCAGACTAGCAAATGTTTAAGAAACTACTTCACTACTCTATTTTTGTTCCATCGACGCTATTAGTAATGCGTTTTAGATGCTTATCAAGACGATTACCCTGAGCTAACGCGAGCCCTGTCGCCAAAATATCCACAATCGTCAATACAATGATTCTAACGGTCATCGGAACATAGATCGTCGTATCTTCCAGCTCATCCCCTGAGGTTATAGAGACGTGAGCCAGCTTCGATAAAGGTGATCCAGGATGGGTGATTGCGATGAGCTTCGCATTACTTTCTCTAACGATATGAGCAATCTTTATCATCTCTTTCGTTCTGCCCGTAAAAGAAAACAAGATAAACGTACTGTCTTCATTTGCCGCTGCTGCCACCATGCGCTGCATTAGGTGATCTACATAGGCACCTGTCGGAATACCAAAACGAAATAATTTGTCCTGAGCATCCTGAGCAATGGCAGCAGAAGCCCCCATACCAAAGATTTCAATTCGCTTTGATTTTTGCAATAACTTAACAGCGGTCTCAATAACTTGAGGTTCCAGGCGACCACGAATATATTCCAGCGCAGATTGATTGGCGCTGATTCTTTTCTCAATATAGAGTGCGGCATCATCACCAGGAGACACAGCACTACTAATAAAAGAAGGTAAGGTGGCAACACTCTTTGCTAATTGAACTTTGAAATCCGGGAAACTTTTACAACCCAAGGTTCGGCAGAATCTTGAGATCATGGGATCACTCACCTTCGCAAGTTTCGCGAGATCTGCTGTGGTCATCTGTACCGCAGCATCAACATCACTCAATATCGCCTTCGCAATGGATAACTCCGCCTTACTCAACGAAGACATTTCCTTTTGCAGATGGTCCAGTATGCTCATATCACCCATTCTCAATTCCTATGCACAGATTATGCAGTATTGCTGATCTCAGCAAAACCCACGTCCTGTTGAATCACGGTTACACTTTTTCTATAAACATGATTGGTAATTAAATTACATTATCGAGCTTGAAATTAACATAATATCGACTATAATGTAATTTAATTACAGGTGATATTTAGTACCGAAGGTAGAAACTTATGAAAATTCGCGTTGCAATCAATGGATATGGCCGCATCGGTAGAAACATTCTGAGAGCGCTTTACGAGTCAGACCACAGAAAAGATATCGAACTCATCGCGATTAACGATCTTGGGGACACAAAATTTAATGCCCACCTAACACGATACGACTCGGTACATGGCCGATTTCCCGGCACGGTAGATACTGAAGATAATTTTCTTGTTGTTAATGGAGACAAAATTTTTACCTGTAGTGAAAGGGATCCCAAAAAACTGCCATGGGATGCGCTAAAAATAGATGTCGTTTTTGAATGTACCGGCTTGTTCACCAGCCGTGACAAAGCCCAGCCTCATATCGATGCTGGCGCTCGAAAAGTCATTATTTCTGCACCTGCAGGCGATGTTGACGCAACCATCGTTTACGGTGTTAACGACAGTGTTTTAACCGCTGAATCACAGATCATTTCAAATGCCTCCTGTACTACAAATTGCCTCGCGCCTGTGGCCAAAATCCTAAACGATAATATTGGTATTGAACAAGGTTCAATGACAACCATACATGCATTTACTAATGATCAAACTCTCCATGATGTTTATCACTCTGATCCCTATCGTGCTCGTGCAGCAGGTGAATCTATGATTCCAACCAAGACCGGTGCAGCCAAAGCCGTGGGTCTTGTGCTACCAGAGCTCGCTGGGAAGTTGGACGGTATGGCGGTTCGAGTACCCACCGCCAATGTCTCCTTAGTTGATTTTACCTTCATTGCAAAACGATCAACTTCAGTGAAAGAGATTAATGCACTCATGAAGAAAGCAGCACTCAATTCAAAAAATAGCATTCTTGAATATAACGAAGAACCTCTGGTCTCAATCGATTTCAATCACCAACCAGCCTCATCTACCTTTGACGGGACTCAAACACGGGTAAACGGCCGCATGGTTAAAGTCATGGCTTGGTATGACAATGAGTGGGGGTTCTCAAATCGCATGTTAGACAGCGCCGTTGCACTTATGGCAGCTTGCACAATTGTAAAATCACACGCTGCTTGAACCCACAGTTGAATGATTGAAAAACTAAGGCAGCCTCCGGTAGAATTGATGGGTCTTTGAACTAATCAATTCTACTATGAACAATCCCATACTCATTTCAGGTGCAGGCCCAGTCGGGCTAGTTCTCGCTTTGTTGCTATACAAACAAGGCAGGGAAGTTGAAATCTTCGAAGCAGTAAAAGAACCCGCTCCCTTAGGTGTCGGGATAAATCTGCTTCCTCATTCGGTATGCGTCCTCCACAATCTTGATCTCGAATCTAAGCTTGATCAAATCGCCATTCGTACCGAGGCACTTCACTACTACAATCGCTTTGGACAGAAAATCTGGGATGAACCTAGAGGCCTACCGGCGGGTTACGACTATCCCCAATATTCCATTCACCGTGGTCATTTTCAAATGATGTTGCTGGAAGAAGTCAGGCATAGACTCGGAGAAGAACATGTCCACATGGATCATTCTCTGATTTCCTGGCAGGAAGAGAACGATCATATCAGCGTTACATTTACGTCTGCCTCAGGAAAGCCTAAATCTGTTAATGGCTGTGCGCTCATCGCTGCGGAAGGTATCAACTCTAGCGTTAGAAAGATTCTATATCCAGAAGAGGGAAAACCAATCTATGGTGGGAGAATATTGTGGCGCGGCACTAGCTTGGCCGATCCATTTCTTGGGGGTAAAACAATGTTTATGGCAGGCCATCAGGATCTTAAGTTTGTTGCTTATCCTATATCAGGCGTCGACAATAACAATAAGGTCTTACTCAATTGGATTGCTGAAAAAAGTGTTCCTGACCTACATGCAGAAGTGCAGGACTGGAATAAACAAGTTGATACAGATAAGTTTTCTGACGCTTTCTCCGACTGGAATTTCAGTTGGGTAGATATACCCAACATCATTGCATCAGCTAACAAAGTTTATGAATTCCCGCTGTCTGACCGAGATCCATTGCCAAAATGGGCTTTTGGGCGACTTACCCTAATTGGCGATGCAGCTCACCCCATGTATCCGATAGGATCTAACGGCGCTTCACAGGGGATACTGGACGCAGAAAAATTAGCAATCGAGCTTGGCAAAAATCAAAGCCTTTTTGACACTTTCTCAAACTATGAAAATGAAAGAAGGCCCGCGACAGCAAGCATAGTTCTTTCAAACCGCAAGAACGGCCCGGAGCAAGTCATGCAGCTTGCACATGAGCGGGCGCCAGAAGGGTTTATCAATATTGATCAGGTCATATCCCGAACAGAACTAGAAGACATCGCAGCAATGTATAAACAAACTGCGGGTTTTAAAGTAGACGCGGTAAACGCAAATTCAAGCAGGGATTTTTGAGAAATTCAGATATGCGCATCACTTTCTTGTTACCAAACGTTCATATATCCGGCGGAATTGTAGCCAGCTTTGAACTTGCAAACGCATTAGTTGATAGAGGCCATCAGGTCACCATCCTCTACCAGACAATTCCTGGAAGAGATGGCAGACCCTGGTGGAATTTACGTAAAACAGCGGTGCAGATAGTCAAGGGCATAAACAATCTACTCTTTCCTATGAAGTGGTTTCCCTTAAAAGCGAGTCTTATCCAGGTCAGTAGTTTTAACCAGGTCCACATACCGGACGCTGATCTGTTAGTTGTAACCTGGTGGGCAAACGTTGAAGACGTAATGAAATTGCCCAGAAGCAAAGGTGCAAAATTACATTTTATACGTAGTCTTGAACTTTGGGGAGGCAAAGAAAAACACATTGATCAAGCCTACAATTTTGATATCCCAAAAATTGTAACATCAACAAGCCTGAAACAAACCATTGAGCATCGATACCAAAAGCAGATGCTAGGTATCGTCCCCGATGGTGTAAATACATCACGATTTAAACCAAGGGATTCCTTTAAAAACAAGGGGGATTCGTTAGTGATTCGAATCGGCATGATGTATCGAAAACAGAAACTCAAGAGAATGCAAGATGGCTTACAGATATTGTCAGACGTTACCGCCAGAAACGCTAATGTCGAAGTAGTATTATTTGGTGAGTCCATAAACAGAGAGGACAAAAAATTGGTATCTCGCATCCCGAAGCTTACCCATCATCGATTTCCTAATGGGGATAGACTACGAGATATATATCAATCCCTTGACATTTTTCTTTTTACCAGCGGCCAAGAAGAAGCGTTCGCCTTGCCGCCCATGGAGGCAATGGCTTGTGGATGCGCAGTGCTTGCCACACGTGTCGGCGCACTATCCGAATACAGTGTCGAAGGAGAAACTGCATTGCTGCACGAACCGGGTGATATTGAAGCAATGATAAAGGATCTTGAGCTACTAGTTCACGATGATGACCTACGCCACAACATGGCAAAGAAGAGCACAAAAAAAATACAAGGCTATAGTTGGAAAACATCAGCCATAGCGCTTGAAAATATAGCGAAGAAGTTAAATTAATTTGATCAGTTTTTTCTACGAATAGCTTGCACTAACAGAAGAATTAATGCGAAAGCAGCGATATATTCGGATAACACCAGCCCGTAAGCTGCACCTGCTGACCCATATTCGTTAGTTAATGTAATCGAAATAATGAGAAATATTACAAGCTTGAAAGTCATCCACTTCACAAAGCGAGAAGCGTAACCATTGGTGTAGAGATACGTTCCAAAGTGATTCAGTATGGTGCCCATATACCAGAACCCGAACACCTTCAACAGCGGTGCCGCCGACTTATACTGGCCCTGATAAACAAGCTCAATTATCCACTCGTTATGAAAGTACAACACTAGAGTGAAGGGAACCGCATAAAGCGCTCTATATAATGCTATGTTAGAAAGCAAGAACCAATGTTGATTAGACGGTATTCTAATTAGTGCAGATATTTTAGGTACAAGTATTCTCATCACCGCGACATCGAACATTATGAGTATGAGAATGATTCTGCTGGCTGCACTGTACTCTGCTACAGCAAATAGCCCCTGGGATTCTCTCAGATATGAAACAGCAAAGTTGAGGTAAACGACATTTAGTCCCGAAGTAAACAAAATCGGCAATGCTTCAACAATCAGCTCTTTCGCCAAAACAGGATTGAATGAAAAGCTAATATTAAGTACTTTTTTATGGAACAAAATGAGATTGGTCAGTGAAAACAGCATGCTTGCTACAACCAGACTCATGACAACATAAACAACTGGTGCTCCTTCAACTTTGTTAACAACAATCAATACCAGCAAAAGATAGACAAGATTAAACGTGAGAAGCCGTGCCATTGAGTGATAGATTGAACGACGCAATGCATCAAAACTCTGATCAAGATTAAAAATCGTCAGGGATGCACTGAAAGAAAGGAGAAATATAATCTGCTTTTCCTCATCACTATAGTTCGCAAACAGGAGAAATAGACCAAGGGCTGTAAGTGCCAAAATGGTAATTCCTAGGCGAGTTATTATGGCTGTTGCAATAAACTCAGCTGCCTTGTTGGGCTGCTGTACAATATTTTTGGATAAAATTACCGGTATCCCAAAGGCGACGATGACCGCTACATAATTAGCAATGGCGGCGCCCGTATTGACCATACCGAAGATTAGAGCACCAAAATGAACTGCAATATAGATATTCACGGCATAATTTATACCCTGCCCTAGAAAGTCTCCTAGGAGCACGCCAAGCATATTTTTAATGTCGACCTTATCTATGATCTGACCTATTTGCTTTGTTAACATCTACGAATACTGGAGAGTCATTTAGGGAGAACCTTTATTGTCCTTAGAGGGTGAAGCGCTTCAAAATATCAATCTAGACATACTAATAGTGTTGGACAAAATGCTCCAGTAGATTTTCTGATAGCCATATGACCAACGATGCTACTTGCGGTGCCAATAACGAGAAGATAAACTACTATTTCTCCATTAAATATCGCCAGTTATTTCGTGCATATTCTCATCAACCTCTATTATGCAGACTCGGCGCGCTACTTTAACTATGTGTATGAGCATCTACTCGAACGGGATAAGAATATTGCAGTCACATTTGTCTGTTTTTATCCATCGGCCTATCTCTATCTACATCGCAGGGGTTTACACCCGATTTATTTACCCTCTTTACTCAGGCAATTTCCCACGCCTTTCGACGAAAGGCACTTATCAGCCAATATCGATGAATTGACTTATTATAATTATCTTGTGATGGGCCAGAAACCAGAATACCGGTCAAGGCTAAACCTTGAGACTAAGCAGTGTTTGCTCGCCTATGAAAAAATCATTAAAGACCACTCAATCGACATGATGATTTCTGCTGGTGACACCCGACTTCAAACACAGGCAGCCATCGCGGTGGCGAAATCAACAAAGTTGAGCATACTCTATTTTGAACAAGGCGCATTTGGTACAACAATTCTTGACCCCGCTGGCGTAAATGCCAATGTCTCTTTTCGCAATGATAACTGCTGTACTGAAAATAATGATCAGACTCCGAAAAAAAGGCCAAAGAAGGAACAAAAAGCACCGGGTACATATACAGATAGCCTCGACTGGCAGGACAATCTGGCCGAAAAGCTAGATCTTTTCTGGCACTACCCTCTTCCTGCAATGTCTTCTTATCTACCCCTGTTTACCCAGTCCGGTGAGAGCTTCAGGAAATTTGCAATAACGAGACTTAAAGCGAAACTGAAGAAAATTTCACCCAAGGTCTTACCTCAGAAGTATCTTCTCTTTCCCTTACAAATGCCTAAAGATGCCCAATTGGTTTTTCATTCACCCGTCTTTAATGATATTGAAGAGGTAGTGACTATAGTTACCAATTGTTTACCCTGCGATACCGCGTTGGTGATTCGTGAACATCCAAATTACAAGGACCGATACCCAGATGCATTCTATGAACTAATCGAAAATAAAAGTAACGTATTCCTTAATAATGAAAACCACCTCGAAGAATGTATACAGGGTTCTGAAGCCGTCATCGTCGTTAATTCAACGGTGGGCATTGAAGCATTAAGTTTCTATAAGAATGTTATACTGCTTGGCAATGCTTATTATGAATCTGACAAAGTATTTCACAAAGTGAAAAGCAAAGGCGATTTACCGAGGCAAATAATCAATGCACTAACGGTAACTGCGGACCATGGTGCGATTGATAAACACATATCACATCTTTTGAAATACCATCTTTTACCGGGCCATTTTAGAGATATCGAACTCACTGGCGGAGAACAAGTCGCAGAAAAAATAATTTCGACTTATACACAGGGAGTTCAGCAACCGTGAAACAGATATTACGCCCAGCAAGCGTAACGAATTGGTCTGAACGTATCCATGGATTTATCTGGCAGCTGTTTTTTTCATCTGGATTCAAACGATTTGGCAAAAACATACGGTTTGTTGCGCCTGATATCATCAAAGGCGAACAGGCCATCAGCATTGGTAACAATGTATACATGGGGCGACGCGGCTGGTTGCAAGTACTTGATCATAATGCAGATGCATATATGAATATTGGCGATGACACCTATATTGGTCGCCATGTTCACATCGTTTGCCATGATGCAATAGATATAGAAGCAGAAGTGCTTATTGCAGACAAGGTATATATCTCGGATAATTCTCACGATTACCGGGATATCAATCTATCTATTCGATTTGCACCGGTAAAACCATTGAAACCAGTATCAATCGGACGTGGCAGTTGGCTCGGCGAGAACGTCTGTGTAATTGGCGCAAGTGTCGGTAAACACAGTGTGATCGGATCAAATTCGGTTGTACTCAACGATATTCCCAACTATTGTATCGCAGTAGTCACGCCCGCAAAAATCGTTAAACGGTATTCTGAATCTTCAGGTAAATGGGAATCCTGCTAATGCCAGATCGAGGACAGTAGTATGCCATTCCATGTTCTCATTACAGGTGGCGCAGGATTTATCGGCGCTCACCTAACAAGAAAACTTCTGAGTAAAGATTACATCGTAAGTGTAATTGACAATCTCTCCCCCCAGGTTCACGGAGATCAGCCAGCATTAACTTCTCATTCCTTCCGTGATTTCCCACCGGAAGTTGAATTTGTCCAACAGGATATCAGGTCGAGTCCACGACTACAGGAGCTAGTTGACCAGTCAGATGCCATCGTACATTTGGCAGCAGAAACCGGCACCGGTCAATCGATGTATGAAGCGGATAAGTACGCCTCTGTTAACGTTGAAGGAACTAGACGTTTACTTGAGGCTGTAGCAAGAAAGAAGGGATCACTGAAAAGTTTCATACTCACCTCGTCCCGGGCAGTTTATGGTGAAGGCAAATACCGCTGTAAAACTCACGGCGATATTTACCCTAAAACTAGAGATCCATCCCAACTAAAATTAGGTCAATTCGAGCCCCTTTGTCCAAATTGCGATCAAAGCCTGACTGCCAAATCAACAGATGAAGATGCACCGCTAAACCCTCTCTCCGTTTATGCATCCACAAAAGAGGATCAGGAAATACTATTACGGAACGCATCAATATCCTATGGGTTGAATGCCACCATACTTCGTTTGCAGAATGTCTATGGCCCTGGGCAATCATTGTCAAACCCATACACAGGCATTCTTGCTATTTTCTCTAACCGAATACGCCAGGGCGTATCAATTAATATATTTGAAGATGGTGAAGAAAGTCGCGACTTTATTCATGTCGACGACGTAAGCAATAGCATATGCCAAATTTTGGATCACCCTACTAAGGGTCTAGAAATATATAATCTGGGCACCGGAGTTCAGACTTCGGTAATTGAGTTGGTACAATTACTCATGGAAAAATTCGGTCAGACCGTACAGATAGATATTTCTAAGCAATTTCGAGATGGGGATATCAGACATAATTTTTCAAACAGCAAAAAATTTGAATCCACATTCGGGACGCGACCAGTGACAAACTTTTCAGAAGGCCTGTCGAACTATGTCGATTGGGTAGTTCGCCAGGAACTGTTCGAAGATCACTATGAGGAAAGCTTACATGAGCTAACAGAAAGAGGATTGCTCAAGTGAGGCACGCCATATCGGGGAAACACATTCTCCTTGTCGCGCCTGTTAGCTACCAATATCATCGTCTAATCCATAATCAGTTAAAAAAATTAGCGGCCTCGGTCACTTTCCATGGCGATTACAGTGAGGGGCTTTTACAGGCCATGTGCAAAAGACTGGGTGTATTCAATCAATTAAATACCGTTCGAGAACAGGCCCTAGTACAAAAGCTTAAGAACAGCCCATTGGACATTGTTCTGGTGTTTCGAGGCGCAACCTTGAGCCAAAATTTTCTTATTAATCTAAAAGAACAGCACGCGGATGCCTGTTTCATATTATATCAATGGGATTCACTCAAAAATAATACTTACGAGCAACTAATTCCATTTTTTGACTACGTCGCATCATTTGATCCCGTAGATTGTAAGACTCTCGATATTGATTATTTACCCTTGTTCTACGCGGGTAAAGGCGGACCGTTTAGGGAAAATCAGAAAAATCAGGATCTCGTCTTTATTGGTGCATATACTGAGGAACGACGTGATTTTGTCCAAAAGATTGAAAGACTATGCACGACAAAACAAATCCGACTTCATACTTTTTTCTTCATTCCCTTATTGGCATATTTGAAGCTTTTTTTCCAAGGTAGGATATTACCCAGTTTGCATTTCAGGCGCCTTGAACACGCCACCTCTATGACAATTTTGACGCAAAGTCATTGTGTGTTGGACTTTCATCACAAAGATCAGTCAGGACTTACTATGCGTACTATTGAGGCAATAGCACTTGGGTGCAAACTGGTGACCTGTAACAAGTCGATTCGGGACGAACCTTTTTACGATCCCGCATGCATTCAAGTGATTGATCCAGCACATCCAGAACTCGACCTTGAATGGATGCAGGCTCCCAATGCGACGCCGGTGATGAATTTTCTTAGACTTGATAATTGGTTAGAGAAATTGATAAATAAAGCACTTGAAACGAAAGCGCACAAAGTAAAAGAGCTTTCAAAAAAGGTGGGCTAAGCTATGTATTGAATTACGAACTGCAGCGCATTAGCTTGGTTTCAGTCACCACCCCCATATTTAGATCGTTATTCTATCCTGAGGAGAACATAGCCGTGGCAGAAAATTTAAAAGGTCAAATTGCACTCGTTACCGGAGCAAACAGAGGTATTGGTCGACAGATATCCTGCGATCTCGCAGCCGCAGGTGCAACCGTCGTCTTATCCGCACGGGTAGAATCAAGTCTTAAAGTGGTTGCAGAGGAAATCGAAAAAGCAGGAGGGAATTGTGAATGTGTGAGTCTGGATGTGATGCGGGAAGATTTAGTAGGCTCCGTCGTAAACGATATTGTCTCTCGCCATGGCAGAATTGATTTGCTAGTAAATAACGCCGGTATCGGCGCCGGATCAAAATATCCCTGGGATCTACCTGTTGACGACTGATGGGCAGTACAAGAGGTCAATGTTCGTGGGGTTTACATTTGCACACAAGCTGTCATGAAACATATGACACAACAAAAGTCGGGCCGCATCATTGATATGTAAGCGATCAACCAACACCCAAGTACTAACCCAATCAATCAGGTAATTT
>JAESSY010000044.1 GCA_016763855.1 Pseudomonadales bacterium | reverse complement strand
GTTACGGGGTGTCCCCGTAGAAGGGGGTGTCGGAAAACACAATCTTGATTGTGGTTGAAGCAGGGGGAAGGCTTTCCCCTCCCGTCTATTTATTGCCTGTTTTTTGGACTCATTTTGGCACACATTTTTGGACACATTATTTTTCGTAATATTTTAGGTATTCATATTTATCAACATGTTATATGCCAGCGCATTGTTAGTCAGAATCTCATCCTCTCCGCCATTTACCTTTCTTTGACCCACATCCAAACATCAAATAAACCTATGTATTCATTGAATTATTATTCTGTTGACAGATTTTACAATCTGCTTTACTTATTGATATGAGTTGTTTTGGTACACATTTTTGAACACAAATTGGCACACATGAAGCATATTATAAAAATAGGGAAATGGTTTTATTTCAAGAGACGCATCCCAAATATATTCCTTCACCTGTACAAGGGGAAGGCATTTATTAAAGTTACTCTCAAGACCGATTCAGAAATTATTGCCCAAAAAAGAGTGCAGATGCTTAATTCAGAGCTAGAAAATTTATGGCACAATTCTGCCCTAAACGAAACAAATAACCTTGAAGGTAAATTCGCCCTTACCGTTAATAAGGCAAGACTAAACGGCTTCACTTACCTTTCGACTGAGGATGTTGCAACGCAGGATATTGATGCCCTCCTCAAACGTATAATGATATTGAAAGAAAGCAAAGACCAAAGCACGGAAAATATTTCAGCACTCCTTGGACGTAAAAAAGAAACGGGATACACCATTCAAAATGCATTTTATGACTTTGTAGAATTCGAAAAACCAAACCTACTTAATAAAAGCGAAGACCAAATTAGAAAATGGAACAACCCACGTATAAAAGCCATAAATAATTTTATTAACGTATGTGGAGATATGGAAGTTCAGAGAATTACACGCCAAGACATCTTGAAATTTAGAGACTGGTGGCATCAACGTATCGTACAGGATGAATTGACACCTAATTCAGCAAACAAGGACTTTGGATATATTGCACAAGTCATCTTCCACGCCAAGGACAATAAAAACTTTGACCTTGATGTTCGTGCCTTAATGATAAAAATACGCTTTGCAGAGATACGTCAGAAACGTCCGCCCTTTGAAACAGATTATATTCAAAAAACTCTGCTTGATCTCTCCAACTTCAAATCGCTAAACGAAGAATGCTCTATGCTTCTTTTCGCCATAGCCGATACAGGGGCAAGAATTTCAGAGTTAGTCGGCCTAAACTCGGAACGAGGTGATATTTGCCTTGAAGCAGATATACCTTACATCTACATTCGCCCCGATAAAAAACGCGCCCTTAAAACAAAAGTTAGTGAACGCAAAATTCCTTTGGTTGGCGCGTCACTATACGCTTTTAAAAAATTACCCAAAGGATTTCAACACTACTATCAAAAAGCTGACCTTATTTCAGCTACATTAAACAAACACCTAAAAGAACACGACCTACTGCCGACAGAGAAGCATACGGTTTACAGTCTCAGACATAGCATGGATGATAGGTTGATAAACCAAGACACCCCTGACAAGGTTGTGGCCTCCATTATGGGGCATACATATGGGCGTGAAGATTACGGTAAAGGGCCGACCCTTGAGCAGAAAAAGCGGTGGTTGGACAAAATTCGTTTTGAAATTAACTAGATTACAGGGTTTTTTGCAGATATGGTCAAAGCCGTATCTAGCATTTTATTCTGGTGTTTCCGTGTTTCGATTTCGCTATGTAATCGTTCAAAAATTGGCAAATAATGCTCGCCGTAAGATTTTACAATATGTGCCATAAAAATATAGCACTCTTCTAGCAATTCGAGCGTCACATCAATTTCGCGTAAATCTATTGCTGGCCTTGAAGGAAATGCCTCAACAAGGCTTCCTCTGTCGGGCAAAAGCCGTCCTATGTAGTTTTCTATATGCCAAGTTTTTTCCTTACCCATGTTTTCATAATACACGTATAGGTCTAATTTTGAGTTAATGGCGTAGCTATAAAAATCAACGTAACTCCCCAATTTCGGCTAATCGGATGGAAACGGATGGACAAACGGATGGCTTCATGCGATAGTTAATCGGATGGAAACGGATGGATAATCGGATGAACATAGAAACACTGAATGTAACTACCGCTATTTTAGCATTGATCTCTGAACTTGATGAGTTCAAGGGTGCATGGCAAGCCATTGGGCGCATAGCCCCTGAACGCCTTTCAAGCTTGCGCCATGTTGCCACCATCGAAAGCATTGGCTCATCTACCCGTATTGAAGGTGCGAAGCTCTCTGACCGTGAAGTTGAGAAGCTTTTATCTAACCTTAATGTTCAGTCATTCGCAAACAGAGACGAGCAGGAAATTGTAGGCTACGCCTCTGTCATGGAAACGATATTTGAGAATTTCCAAGAAATCCCACTCACAATCAATTACATCAAACAGCTTCATGGCGAGCTACTCAAACATTCAGAAAAAGACATAAGGCATCGGGGGGAATATAAAACACTCTCCAATAGTGTTGAGGCATTCTCACCAGAGGGGGAAAGTATTGGAGTGATATTTGAAACTGCCACGCCATTTGATACACCGCGCTTGATGGATGAACTTATATCATGGACAGATAATGCCCTTACTAACAAGCTATTACACCCATTGCTTATCACGGCTGTATTTACTGTGGTTTTCTTAGAAATACACCCCTTTCAGGATGGCAATGGAAGGTTATCACGTATTCTAACGACCTTACTCCTGCTAAAGACGGGCTATAGCTATGTGCCTTATAGCTCATTGGAAAGCGTGATAGAACAAAACAAAGAAGGCTATTACCTTGCTCTGCGCCAAACGCAAGGCACAATCAGAACAGAAACACCTGACTGGCAACCGTGGATCACTTATTTTCTAAAATCCCTTAGCAAGCAAAAGCAGCGTCTAGAGGGAAAAATCAAGCGAGAGCGTATTATCCTTGGTGACCTTCCTGAACTCTCTGTGCAAATTTTGGAAATTGCGCGCGAACACGGACGCGTAACCATTGCTGATACCGAAAAAACTACAGGCATCAGCAAGAACACCGTTAAAGACCACATGAAATCACTACATAAAAATGGATATATCAAACGGCACGGCGCAGGACGAGGAACTTGGTATTCTCTGATATAAATTCCTTGTCAGTACCTACTAGTTACGTGGGTATAGCTATAGGAAAAGTGACGCCAAGCATTCAGCTAACTTTTTCTCTTCACCAATTAAGTCTGCACTTGAAAGGTTGAAATAGTATTCATAAACATCAATCTGATATTCACTCCCCACCCCACCAAGTTTTAAAAGCGACTCACCCATGTAACCTTCATCTCTAGGGAGTATTAATACAGCAATTTTTGCATTATAACTTAAGGCATGTGATATAACTTGGTAACGATCAGTATCTTTAGTTTTTATCTTGTATTTTGCATCGGCGATAACTCTATGCGTCTCACCTTCTTTTAAAATAATATCGGGCTTTACATCACCTTTACTATGGCTTGGCTGATTATAAAACTTTTTCCGTCCTTCCTTATTACCGTCAAGAATAATTGTGTCTTCTGGGAAAATATCTCGATGAAAGCGAATCGAATTCAAAAGATATTTTTCAAATATAGAAGACATGTTTAATGTAAATGAACTTAATTTTAAATCATCACCATCTTCGTCAAAGTTAACGCCAATTTTATTGACAATCAGCCTGCAAACTTCACATATATTGACATAGTAGTTTCGCAAGGTTGTGACTTTATCCGCTTCAATCGCATTAAATACATCATCAAAGCAACGTAGTCTGTTATCTGCCGTGACCGCATCAAACATTGAATAATATTCAATAAGTAACGTCCTTAATTGGATGTTAGTAGAGTTGATACGACTTAATTCTTCGATACAAAATTTCAGAGTAAACTTTATAAGCTGATTAAACGGATTGTCAGGTGTAAAATCAAAATAGCTGACTGATGCCTTATTAAAATGGCCGTGTGACCACAAGGATTTTATTGAGGTATTAATATCAATACGTCCGCGTATTTTATGAGTATTTTCTTTTTTAAGTAAATACTCTTTTAACAGCCCTTCCTCCTCAAGAGTTTGCAGTTCATTCGCAAGACATTCAGCCATGAATTCAAAAATAACAGGGCTAAAATCATCTCTTTCACCATACGCCCTCGAAAAAAAGCTAAGCGTATTAAAGTTATCTTCAGCAATTGCAACAATTCGTGCAAGATTAGATATTGAAAACTTCGGCTTGATTTCAATAGCAAGATCATTATTGATGGGAATCAAACCAATAAAACCACCTGCTACAAGTGATAGCTTGTGGTTTTTTGGCTTATAATCAATGCTAAAGTAATTCTTTACATTCGGAAGAATATTTAATTTCCCACCATCTTGAACCACTTCAGAAATTGGTATATCAATTTCCGTTCGTTCTTCCGCGTATTTTATTCTCATTTAATATCATCTTTCTTGTTTTCACTTATGATATTGATATACGACAGCCTAACTTCCTCATAAGCATCGTCTTTAAAGCGAAACATTTTTTCAAAGATAAATTTTAGCTTGTGATTCCAAAGTAAGATAAAGTCAATTTCTTCTTTTACACCGTTAAAATAAGTATGACCAAACCCATGCGGTGATAACCTATTGGCAGTGTTGAAAAATTCTATGACCTTGCCAAGGTCTTGACCTTCTACGCCCCCAGACGATAATAATGAACGAAGAATATGGACACTTGGCAAAAACTCAATTACATCAAAACGCCTTTCCATTGCAGAATCCAAATCTACGACAGATTTATCATATGGATTCATTGTGGCGAAAATGACAACATTTTGCGGAATCGATATTAATTTTTCTGAATAAGGCAATCTAAATTCTATATCTCGATAATCTGGTTCAATATACGTTAAAAGCTCACCAAATATTTTACTAGGATCACCGCGACTAAACTCATCAATGATAAGAATGTATAGGTTGTCAGTATCTTTTCGCGCTTTTTCGCATAGATTCAGAAATACTTTATCTTTAGGCTTAAACATTGGATCACTGCCAGAAGCTGACCCTGTTGAAACTAACCCTTCAATAAAATCCTCGTATGTAAAAGAAGGATGAAATTGAACACGCTCTAATTGTGTGTCATCACCGTTGATAATTTTTAATGCTACCTTAAGGGCATACCACGTCTTACTTGTCCCTGGCGGGCCAGAAAACAAAATACCTTTAGCTCCGCGTGCGAGTAACTGTTGTACGATGCTGAGTATTTTGTCATCATCGGAAAGGTCATTTATTAAAACTCGTGCAACTGGTGCCTCAGCAACAGCCTCAGGCATAGATACAATGTCAGAATAATCAGGTTTATCAACAACAAAATGAACACTGGAAGCATCATTTAAAAAACTGCTAAGCTCATCGTTAGTAGGTTTTATTGCAGAAACGACTTCGCTCGTATATTTTTCATTGAGTTTGCTTTCTAATAAGAGTAGAAGGTCAGAGCTTGAAATCGTTTCACTTGACGCAGTAAATTCTTCCGCTCTCAATAGCCAGATACACAGTTCTGGCTTTATATTCCCGATGCCGTATGAATCAGTGAGAGTTTGACTTGCATTTTCCAGAATGGACGCATGCTCTTGTTTAAGTGCTAAAAGATTTGCAGGTCTTCCGGGGTATCTAATATCTTGACTTCGACTATTTGCAAGCCGTGTCGTAAGAAAGTTACTGCCTACACCAAAACCTTTCTTAGTATCTAATTCATTAGAAAAATCTTTTGAATACAACCCTTCATCATTTAGTGAGACAACATTACCAACGGCATCTATAAATTGCTCGCGTAATTCTGAACCTACGGAAAGATTTATATTATTACTGTTTTCTTGGCGTAATAACTGGCTTGTTGCAATTAGATAACGAAGGCCACTAACTTTCTCTTTTCTTGATTTTCCATCTGAAGGGTCAAGTTTTATAAGTCCACTATACGCATCTTTGATAAAATCATATGAAAAAAACACTGTTCATTAACCTCTAAAATATATTGATGCATATTTTTTGTTTATGTATCGGTTGGTTCACGTTTAATTCAGTGCTTTCAACTTTTTCACGCCTTAGGGTGCTAACTTTGGTTTTATCAATATAGTGCTTTAACTGCTCCGCAACTTGCTTTGCCATCAATGGTGGAACAGCATTCCCGATCTGTTGGTATTTCGATTTAATCGTGCGCCCTTGAAATACAAAGTCATCTGGAAAGCTTTGAACCCGTGCAATTTCACGTACAGAATATATGCGATCTTTTGTTGGATGCCAAACACCCGCATTTTCAGGTTTAAAAGCGGCTGTAATAGTCCCTTGAATTTCATCTCGTGCATATCTTCTAAAAAAGTTAGGATAATGATATTTCACCATATTATCCCGAATTTTTTTCCATCGTTCTGGAAGAATACTATAGTCTAAACTTTTCCAAGAACCACCTTCTGGAATCATCGATCCGTAATGTAATGCTTGCGGATTCAAGCGCATTATTTCGGTTTGGTTGGGAAGTTTATTAGTTATGCCTTTTAAAGTGGCTTTTAATGAAAGGTCTTTATCTACAGTAACTTCAGGGAAAATATGATTAATATAATTTTTATTTTTTATTGCCAGAATAATTACGCGAATGCGTTTTTGCGGTATGCCAAAATGACTGAAATTCATTAATCGATACGAAACATGATAACCATATTTATTTGACAAGGTATCAATAATTTCATCAATCAACTTTCCACTTTCAGTTTTGGTGCTTAATATCCCGCGTACATTCTCAAACATTACGACTTTGGGATTAAGTTTCTCAATGAATTTGAACGTCTGCTGATATAACTGACCACGAGGATCATTGATTCCTTTACGCGAACCTGCATTAGAGAATGGCTGACAGGGAAACCCTGCTGTTAATACATCAAGGTCTTTTATATCAGGCACATCTAGGGTAGTAACATCACCATGAATAATATTGCCAATATTATGTCTGTATGTTTCACAAGCATCTTCATCAAAATCATTTGCCCAAACAACGTCATAACCCGCTTGCACAAAACCCAAGTCTACGCCACCACAGCCTGAAAACATGCTAAGAACAGTTGGGGTTTTTTTAATTTCAGTTGCCATCTTACTGTTCCTTTACATGATAAATGGCTAACACCATTTCTTAAAGAATAGAAAATTACTGTATGGATGTACAGTAATTTTTAATCCCTCTTTTGCTTTTCATCGTAGTCAAAGAGTTCAGGCTGTTGCCCTAATCTATGCCGATCAACATATGAACTCATAAATTTCCGTAAAACATGCGATGCTGACACGTCTTGATCTCGGCAAACGTCTAGGAACTCCCGATGCAATATTGGGGCAACCCTTATTCTTAGTGCCGCACTTTTATTCATTGTGTATCCAATGGAGTAACATTGTATGTCCAAAGGATACACGAAACTGGCTACTAATTCATATTTTGAAGGCTGATTTTCAGTTGGCTAGATAACCCATATAAAAAGTAATAACATAGCATGTTATCTCCTTATCATTACAACTGGCATAAAACGGCATTAGGGTGGTACACTGAGCGTCCATCTTGAATGTCAGAAAAGATATTATTATCATATAAATCAGGTAGTTATAGGCATTCTAAGAGATTTTTGCAATGAGGGTTCAAGTCCTCTCCTCGGCACCAAAATCTTTTTTGCTTCGCAAAAAATGATTGATGAAACCCAGCACTCACGCGGCAGCTTTTTCTTAAAAGGAAACAGCGAGAGCCCATAACGGAACCACCAGCCCAACATTATGCACTAGCGAAGCAAAACATGAATGTTGGCAGCTCCAGTCTACCCCACACAAACCCTTACATCCCCCAATATTCCACTTACAATCTTTTCCCCTATTTCAGCCCACTTTCTGCTTAAATACAGGCCTGTATCGATAATGGAAGAATAACAATGATCAGGAAGAACTCTTCCGGCTTTACGCTTATAGAACTCATGATTGTCGTTGCCATTATCGGAGTACTCGCAGCCGTTGCTCTACCTGCCTATCGAGATTATATTCAAACAGCTAATATCACCAAGATTCAAGCCCTCTACGAAGAAGCAAAGCGTCTTGCAGACATCACCCATGTCAAAGGTTTCGTCCAGCTTTCTTTGCAGCAAACTGCCACCGTTCCGAGTACCTCATCAGAGTGGATACAGGCTTTTAACAGCACCGGCGTTCTCGCACCTGGCGGTGGACCCGCTTTCGTCAGTGGTGCAGCAGTAGATGCGGTTGGTGCGCTGGGTATTTCGGTATCTGGCACATTCCCCAGTTCAAGCGTGTTAATTTCTCGTCCCGCTTATGGTGAATTGACCGCTGAAACTACCGATATGATCGCTGCTAGCGCCCAATAAGCCTTTCGCCAATAAAAAAGCCTTTCGTTAAAAGCCCTTAGCTAATAAACAAATCCCGCAACACAATAGTCTCCTCTCTGCCTGGGCCTGTGGATACGATATCGATGGGAATTCCGCAGGTACGTTCTATATAGGCAATATAATCTCTGGCATTTTCAGGCAGGTCATCAATGCGGGTTGCGCCGACTGTAGACTCAGTCCATCCGGGCAATTCTTCATAGATAGGTGTGGGGTTTTCAGCCTCTGGGTTTTCATAATCGACACAGACAGAAATCGTTTCTAGTCCATCCAGCACATCGAGCTTTGTTAAGCAGATTCCGGATAGGGTATTGATCTGAATAACCCGTTTAAGTGCATAAGCATCAAACCATCCACATCGACGGGGTCGGCCAGTCGTCGCGCCAACTTCATGCCCTTTTTTTGATAGACGGCTACCAATAGCATCGAACAATTCAGTTGGAAAAGGTCCCGATCCCACGCGTGTCGTATAGGCTTTTGTAATACCAAGAATATAATCTAGCGCTCGCGGGCCGAGCCCAGCACCACCACCAATTGCACCCGCAGTAGTATTTGAAGAAGTGACGTAAGGATAAGTGCCCTGATCAATATCAAGTAAGGTGCCTTGAGCACCTTCATAAAGCACGTTTGCATTCTCTGCTTGAAGTTCGCCAATACGCTTAACAACATCGCCTACCAGCGGCTTCAATTCTTCAGCATAGGCGAAAGAGTCATCAAGGGTTTCTTGCAGGCCAACCTTCTTGGTATGAAAATAATTTTCGAGTACAAAATTGTGATAGTCCATGATTTCTTCAAGAGAGGACTTAAACTTGTCTTCGTCATACAGGTCAATCACTCTTAAACCGCGACGAGACACTTTGTCTTCATAGGCAGGACCGATACCTCGTCCTGTCGTTCCTATTTTTTGGTTCCCGCGAACATTTTCTCTCATTATATCCAGAGCAATATGGTGGGGTAAAATAAGGGGACAATTTTGACTGACCATCAACCGAGACCTGACATCAACTCCAGCCTCTTCTAGCTCTTTAATTTCTTTAAACATTGCAGGAATTGAGAGTACGACGCCATTTCCGATTAAACACTGGACCTTGCTACGTAAAATACCAGAGGGGATCAAATGCAGCACGGTCTTTTCGCCGTTGACGACAAGGGTATGACCCGCATTGTGGCCACCTTGAAATCTCACAACCGCCGCAGCCTGTTCGGTCAACAGATCAACTATTTTACCTTTACCTTCGTCACCCCAATGAGTACCGATGACAACTACATTACTTCCCATGACTTTCTCTTAATTCACTATGTGATTTTTTACGTTCTTTTGACGTTAAAGTTGCTCTAACACCCATTCACCATTTTCTTTTACTAATCTCTGATCACAAAAGCAGGCTTCACTTTCTATGACAATGTTTCCTTGTTCGCGAAGTTCGCTTATCTTTATCCAGCAATCAACTTCATTTAGCGCGCTCTTTGCAACACAAATTTTGCTTGACGTTGTACTTTTACCTTCCAATAATCCTGCCAGAGCTTTCAGATCAATATCAAAACCCGTCGCACATCGCGCGCGACCGAATACCTCTCCTACACCATCATAGCGACCACCTTTTGCAACACGTTGACCCGTTGATTGAAGATAAGCTGCAAAGACAATTCCCGTATGGTAATTGTAACCGCGGAGTTCACTCAAATCATAATAGATATCGATTTCCTTGAACCGTTGCTGAACTCCTGTCGTCACTTTTTGCAAATTTTCTAGCCGCAGTAATATCTTCGGAAAATCTGCAAACAATACACGTCCTTCTTCGAGGACCGATTTGTTACCGCAAAGATTGGGTAAGGCGGATAGTATTTCAGCTAGATTAGGTTCAACATCCAGTTTTGCAATCATCTCCTCAAGATCGGGAAGGGCTTTTCGTTGGATTAATTCGAACAAGACGTCTTCATCAGATTGATCAAGCCGGACTATTTCCATAAGCTCTCTGAAGATGCCTACGTCTCCAAGTTCTATATGTGGCGATCCTGAGATGAAACCCTTAATCGACTGAATCATCAAACTCACTATCTCAAGATCACCCTCTCCTTCTGTGCTGCTGAACAATTCAGCACCGACGCTGATGGGTGTTCTTGAAGCCAGCATATTGTCCGCTTTAGCGTGTAACACGGTACCCGCATAACAAAGACGAACATCTCCATCCTGATTCATGCTGTGAGCATCAATACGGGCAACTTGAGGGGTAATATCCGCTCTCACACCCATCATCCTGCCGGATATCTGATCAGTAATTTTAAAGGTTTTTAAATCGAGGTCAGAACCCGTACCCGTTAAGAGGGATTCCAAAAACTCGACCATAGGAGGAATAACAAAGTCATAACCCCAGGATTCAAACCCATCTAGTAACTTTCGCCTCACCTTTTCAAGCCGTGCTGCCTGGGGAGGAAGCACTTCATCAACGCCATCAGGCAACATCCAGCGATCAACGATATCCATCTCTTTCTCTTTTAGTGAAATTAAGTGCTTAGTGAATCAAATATAATAATGCTGTTCCGACGAGCATGCTGGCCAAACCCATCAGCCTCATTGTCTTATCGTCAACATCCGCAATCATCACAACCATCTCTTTCCAACGTGCAGGATAGAGAAAAGGCAGTATACCTTCAATAACAAGCACCAAACTCAGTGCAATCCCTATCTCTTGCCACATATCAGCTCTCTAATTCCCTTGCAAGGGTCCACTGTTTGCACTATGGCTTTCACACCATAGAACCTGCAGAAAAGGCACTTAACCAGCTAAAGGTTTCCCAAAACAAAACGACCGAGAAAGATCTCGGTCGCGATCTAAAACTGAGTTGTTTTAGTTTGTACTTTTATTCAGGTATTTGAAGAAATCACTATCTGGCTGTATCAACAGGATATCACCTTTATTTGAAAAGGTTCTCTTATAAGCCACCATGCTCCGGTAGAATTTATAAAACTCTTTATCCTTGGTGTAAGCACTCGCGTAGGTTGATGCAGCAGCAGCATCCCCATCACCTCTGATTGTTTCAGCATCTGCATAGGCATTTGCCAGTAGCACTTCACGTTGCTTTTCTGCATCAGCCTTTATTCCAACTGCTAGTTCTTGACCCTGAGCACGATGTTCCCTAGCCTCAATATCTCGCTCTGTATTCATCCGAGCATAAACAGACTGACTCACTTCCGGTGGCAAATCAATTTTCTTAACTCTGATATCAACCACTTCGACCCCGAGTTCTTCTCTGGTCGATGCATCCAATCTCTTTGTTAGTACACTCATCAGTTCATCACGTTCTCCTGAGACGACTTCGTGCAAAGTTCTTTTACTAATTTCGTTATGCAAACCATTGTTAACTCGTTGGCCTAACAGCGACTGAATTCGGCGCTCATCACCCGAAGTTGCCGTATAAAAGAGCTGAGCATCGCTGATGCGATACTTGGCAAATGAATCAACAATTACGGCTTTCTTTTCTAGGGTTAAGAATCTTTCTGATGGTGCATCCAAGGTCAAAACACGACCGTCAAATTTTCTGACATTATTGATAAAGGGTTTCTTAAAGTGCAAGCCTGGAGGCACATCCGCATGAATAACCTTACCAAACTCAAGTAGCACAGCTCTTTCAAGTTCCGTCACTATATATAGAGAATTTGAGCCCAAAACGACCAGGATCAAACCTAAAAATGAGATGACAATTCCTTTAGTAGACATTAGTTTCTATCCCTCCGATTGCTTGGACGTTGTTCGATTTGTGTAGTACCGCGATTAGAAAAATTCGTTGAGCGGGAAGAATCCCCTCTCATATCACCCATTAACTTATCCAATGGTAGATAGAGCAAATTATTACCGCCTTCAACATCAATCAAAATTTTTGTACTGTTAGACATTACAGATTCAATGGTATCCAGATAGATTCGTTCACGTGTCACTTCTGGTGCCAATTTGTACTCTGCATAAAGCTTGTTAAATCGAGCCGCTTCACCACGCGCTTCAGATATAACTCGCTGCTCATAACCAGAGGCTTCTTCAAGCATTTTCTGGGCTTCACCACGGGCTTCTGGGATAATTTGATTAGCATAAGCATTCGCTTCGTTTCTAACTCTGACCTCATCCTCGCGCGCCTTAATAACATCGTCAAAGGCTGCACGAACCTCATCAGGCGGTGCTGTTTCATCAATATTCACTTGTGTTACTTCAATACCCGTGTTGTATCGATCCATGTAACTTTGAATACGTAATTTTACCTGGCTTCCCAAGAGAGCACGACCTTCAGTCAACACTTCATTCATCACCGCACCACCAACTTCATGCCTCAATGCGCTTTCTGTCGCCTGAAACAAGCTCTCATCTGGACTACGTACTCGGAGAAGATATTTCTTCACATCTCCAATAATATATTGCACTGTCATGCTGACTTTGACGATATTTTCATCTTCCGTCAGCATCTCAGAATTAGCCGGCAATGAACGAACTTGTGTCACATTAGCGATTAAGACCTGATCTATCAAAGGTGGATTCCAATGCAAACCAGGGGTTATGAGCTCGTCCTGAACCGCACCAAACCTGAGTACCAAACCACTTTCTTGCTGGTCTACTGTGTACACGCCCATTGCAGCCCATATCACGAAAAGTGCTAGGCCCAATAAACCTAACATCCCGCCGCTAAAACGGGCTGTACTGCCTCCACTACCACCTGAGCCTTTACCACCAAACATATCGCTCAAGCTTTTTTGTAATTTGCGAAACGCTTCGTCGAGATCAGGGGGGCCCTGATCATCACGTTTTCCCCAAGGATCTTTACCACCTTGGTTGCCATCTCCTGGTTCATTCCAAGCCATCGTTTTCTCCGCCTACTGGTTAGTTGGTTTAATTATTTTCTCACTATTTACTGCAAAGTTCACAGCTTTAAATAGGAGAATATGTATTTTGTGCCACTGGACCATCCGATTGACTATTCGGAATATCCAGGCCATCAAGTTTCATCCCTGTTTGGTTCGCGAGTCGCTTAAGACTCTCGGTCTCGATTCGAATATGTAAGTTTAACGTCCCATCATCTTCTGCTTCCTCGGTAATGACTGCGCCCAATTCAAATAGTTTTGCTCTCATTTGTCCTTGATCTGGATCTAGCTTTAAGGTCATATCCAAAACTTGTTGAGACATTAATTCAGAGATAGCCTCAATCAATAAGTCCAAACCCTCACCTTTTAAGCCTGACACCCATACTCTCACAGGCTTGCCTTGTTCATCTCTGTCTATTCGGGGCTTCCCATGAATAAGATCGATTTTGTTATAAACCAATAATTGGGGCACGCCCTCTGCGCCAATCTCAGCCAATACAACATTCACTTCTTCCATTTGAAGCGGTCTGTCGCTGGTAGCAGCATCGACGATATGCAACAATAAATCTGCTTGCATAACCTCTTCCAGTGTTGCCTTAAACGCATCGACTAACCCATGGGGTAGCTTTCTAATGAACCCCACAGTATCAGACAATATCGCCTTGCCGATAATAGGTAATTCGAGTTGTCGAAGTGTCGGATCTAGGGTCGCAAACAACTGGTCTGCCGCATGAACATCAGATTCACACAGTACGTTAAATAGGGTCGATTTACCCGTGTTAGTGTAGCCGACCAAAGAGACTGTACGAATATCGGCCTTTTTTCTGGCTCGACGGTTTTGGGATCGCTGTTTACTCACGCGGGAGAGACGCTTATTAATATTCTTTAGCCGAGCAGCTATCATCCGCTGATCTGATTCTAATTGGGTTTCACCTGCACCTTGGACACCCATAGATGAACCTTCTCCACGACCCGATCCGCCGCGCTGTCTATCAAGGTGACTCCAACCTCTCACTAAGCGAGTCGATGCATGCCTCAATTGCGCAAGCTCGACTTGAAGCTTACCTTCGTGGGTTCTTGCGCGCTGAGCAAAGATATTGAGAATAAGCCCCGTTCTACCCAAGACTCTGCGTTCCAGGGCTTCTTCTAAATTACGTTCCTGAGTCGGGTTAAGCTCTTGATCAAAGAGAATCAGTTCAGCTTCAATCTCATTGGCATATTCGTGAATTTCTTCAAGCTTGCCCTTACCCACATAGGTTCTAGGGTCTGGGGACTTTCTTTTTGCGGTCACTTCCCCAACAACAAATAATCCAGCGGACTGGGCGAGCTCCCGTAACTCCGCTTCCGTGGCATTACCAACCTGTATGTGCACTAGTAACGCTTTTGTACCGGCTTTTGGTCTATCGAAAAACAATTAACTAACCTTGGCCGCTAACTTCGGCCTTAATCTTCAGCGTCATCATCCGCCATAGCTGGCATTTTGACGTTTCTGGAGGGCACGACGGTCGAAATCGCTGACTTATAAATCATTTGATTGACTGTATTTCGTAACAAAATAACAAACTGATCAAAAGATTCGATCTGTCCCTGTAATTTGATACCGCTTACTAAATAAATGGAAACGGGTACCCTGTCTTTCCTTAATTGATTCAGGAAAGGGTCTTGTAATGATTGCCCTTTTGACATTAGATTCTCCTAAATGTCCTCACAAATATGAGGTGGTCAACAAAATGTTGACTAAAATTGTGGCGTAAATTGCTACTACCCAACCCAAATTACAGGGTCAAAAATAGCGCTTCAGGAATCTGGCTCTCATTCCCTCCACCTACCACTTATCCTAATATGCTGCTTGCTTCAATAATTTTCAAGGCCTCATCGGTACTCGGCGCTTTAATTTGCTTTAAAGACTGCCAAGATCTTAACCAGGTAAACTGACGTTTAGCGAATTGGCGAGTTGCAATAATGGCCTTTTCGATCATTTCGTCATACTGCAACTGTCCGTCAAGATGCTGCCATATCTGCTTGTAACCCACGGCTTTCATAGAAGCTAGCTCAGAATGCAGCTCTTCTCTTTGACGCAGGGTATCTACCTCTTGTACAAAACCCGCTTCTAACATTCGCTTAAATCTGATCGCAATTGTCTCGTGAAGTTTCCCCCTATCTTCAGGCATGACGGCTATTTCAAGAAGATCAAAAGGACAAGGGCGCCCTTTGTCTTGCTGCCAATCCGTCATAGAGCGGCCACTTATTTCATAGACCTCTAGCGCTCGTTGTAGGCGCTGAGAATCATTCTTGTGAATTCGAGCAGCTGACACCGGATCTACCTCATTGAGCCGGGACCAAATCTTAGACCACCCATCTTCTCCAGCCAGTTTACTGATTTCATTCCTAAGCGATTGATTCGCTGCCGGTAAATTAGAAATGCCATCCTTGAGCGCTTTGAAATAAAGCATCGTACCCCCAACTAAAAGGGGCGTTTTGCCTCTAGACTGAATCTCAGCCACGAGTCTTATGGCATCTTCACGAAAGTCAGCAGCGGAGTACGCATTGACAGGATCTCTGATATCAACCAAATGGTGGGGGATCTCATTCAACAATGCTTGATTCGGTTTTGCGGTGCCGATATTCATACCTCGATATACAAGGGCCGAATCGACAGATATGATTTCAAATGGATGCAGCCTCGCGAGCTCTACCGCTAAATGGGTCTTGCCGCTTGCCGTCGGCCCCATAATACAGACAACAGTATCGACCAAGGCTATCGTCCTCGCAGAAAAAGACGGTCCAAATCAGTAATGGTTTGTTCAGTCCAAGTCGGACGACCATGATTGCACTGACCACTTCTTTCGGTTTCCTCCATGTCTCGCAACAATGCGTTCATTTCAGGAATAGTAAGGCGGCGGTTTGCCCGTACTGAACCGTGGCAGGCCATGGTAGATAATATTTCATCTCGGTGTTGATTCACTCTGGCGGTGCTTCCGTATTCAATCAGATCTGCCAGTACATCCCGAATCAAAGTATCAGCGCTGCTCGTATTTAACATGGCGGGGATGCCCCGTACAATTAAAGATTCCTCAGATACGCGTTGCAGTTCCAAACCGAGACTAAGCAGCTCAGATTTAAATTCTTCTGCGGCAATACATTCTTTCTCGCTAACAGCCAATGATAGGGGTACCAATAAAGGTTGCATTTTTATCCCTTCATCATCATTAGCTTGCTTCATCCTTTCATAAGTAATTCTTTCATGTGCCGCATGCATATCGACCACAATGAGGCCTTTGGCATTTTGCGACAAAATATAAATCCCATGAAGCTGAGCAAGGGCAAACCCAAGCGGCGGTATTGTCCCCTCTTTTGTTCTATCCTCATTTTCAAGTACTTCGTGACTAGCGAGTAAATTACCATAGGCTGAAACTTGCTCTCCTACCGAATAGCTTGATCTCCCACCGCTTCCTGATCGAAAGTTAATATTTGACTGCAACGCTTGAACAGGGCTAGGCAAGTATTCTGCTTGAGGTTGTTCCAATGAGCCAGCCTCAGGTCGAACTTGTGCCAGCATTTTATATATCACTCGAAACAAATAGTCGTGAACTTGCCTACTCTCACGAAAACGAACTTCATGCTTAGTTGGATGAACGTTGACATCGACCATACGCGGGTCTAACTCAAAAAATAACGCAAATACCGGATGTCGCCCGTGATACATAACATCGCTATATCCTTGTTTGACGGCATGAGTAATGAGCTTGTCTCGAATAATTCTTCCATTTACGTAAAAATATTGTTGATCCGCTTGGCTGCGAGAATAAGTAGGCAAGCCAATCCACCCTCTGAGCTTCATGATGCTGTCAACACTCCCTCCATCTTCCGAATTATGTTCAAAGTAAATGGCATTTTCCAGAAAGGACGGACCAAAGACGGATGCAACCCTCCTTGAAGTTTCATCTTCCGATCGCGCGCCTGGATATTGGCGAATCATTTTTCCATTGTGGGATATATTGAACGTAACGTCAGTATGGCTTAGACCCAACTTGCGAACGACATCTTCAATTTTCTGTAGCTCGGTTCTTTCTTTTTTCAAAAACTTTCGACGAGCCGGAGTATTGAAAAACAAATCCCTAACTTCCACTGTTGTTCCGCGAGGATGAGGCGCTGGAACAATATCAGCAGACATCGTTATACCACTTACTGTAATCCGCCACCCTTCATCTGGCTTTTCTGATACGTTACTGGTCAACGATAGTCGCGACACAGAGGCCATAGAAGCCAATGCTTCACCTCGAAAACCCAAGGTAGAAACCGCTTCTAAATCACTGACTTCACCAATTTTACTGGTGGCGTGTCGACTTAAAGCAAGTGTTAGATCATCTTTATGGATACCAGATCCATCGTCTCTGATTCGAATCAGTTTTACCCCACCGGCTTCGAGGTCTATATCGATCCGCCTACTCTTTGCATCGAGGCAATTTTCTAACAATTCTTTTACGACAGAAGCAGGACGCTCTACAACTTCACCCGCTGCAATTTGATTGGACAGCCTGATATCTAACTGTTGAATTCTAGTCATAAAACACTTGGGATCTTTAGTACCTGCCCAATACGAATAAATTCTGTATTCAAACCATTAACCTTCATGATGTTTTTTGTGCTCACGCGATGTCTAGACGCTATGCCGGAAAGTGTGTCGCCCCGCTCTATTTTGTAGGTTGAAAGCTTCCTGTCACCCCCTTGTTTTTTCCATGCTAGATAGGATCCATCGGGTGGGTTTTTATCCATGTAAAGGCTGATGCCTGTAAAAATAGCATTAGCCATATTTTTCTGATGTTTTTGAGTACTCAATTTTTTCGCTTCTGCGGGGTTCGAAATAAACCCTGTCTCAATTAACAAAGACGGAATGTCAGGTGATTTCAAAACTGCAAAAGCCGCCTGCTCGACCCTCTTTTTATGCAGCTTGTTAATCGGCTTTATAGCGCGTAACACACTGCCGCCCATTTCGAGACTCATAGCCAAACTTGCCGTCATTGAGAGATCAAGCAGAACACCGGCAAGCAGATCATCTTTATCATCGAGACTAACGCTACCTACGCCACCAATCAAATCAGCCCGGTTTTCTTTTTCTGCCAGCCAGCGAGCAGCTTCACTAGTAGCGCCCCTTTGTGATATCGCGTATACCGATGCACCACTCGCTTTTGATATTTTAAATGCATCAGCATGAATTGACAAAAAGACATCAGCCTGGCTCTTCCGAGCCAGCTCTGTTCGCTTGCGATGTGCCAAATAATAATCACCTGTCCGAATGAGAACGGCTTTGTATCCAGGCCGAGCATTAAATGAGGCTGCAAGTCGTTTCGCAATGCTCAGCACTACATCTTTTTCATATAGCTTGTTCTTTCCAACGGCGCCAGGATCATCACCACCGTGGCCCGCATCAATAGCAATTATCACGTCTCTCATTTGCCTGGAAATCAAATCCGATTTTTGAATCACGGGTGCAATTTGCTGATCCGAGGTATAAAGATCGACAACGAGACGATCTCCATATTGAAGAATAGGTTTGAGTACAAAGCTTCTGGGTTTTACCTGACTTCTTAAATCCAAAACAATGCGAATATCTTTATCATCCCTTGGTGCACTTCTCATGCCTTTAATAGGGGTAAGGCTTAAATCAATTCCCTCAAAGCTAGTTTTCATTTCGGCAGATTTAATATCCACAACTAGGCGGCGAGGATTCTGCAAGGCAAATATCCGATGTTCAACGGGCCCACTCAAATCAAAAACAATACGGGTTCGCTCTGGAGATTCCCTAACTCGGACACTATCGATAGTTGTTGCGCCATTTGTTGCAGCAGTTGCCGAAAATACCTCAGGAACGATAAACAAAAGGAGAACCGCTAGAGGCATATTCAAAAATGCAGCGCGGTTCTCTCGCTTTATTCCTAGCATTAATAGGAGTGGTTCTAAGTAAAGACTGATATTCAATTCTCTCTCGTCAATCGCTCAGAAAATTCCTGGCAAATTAATTTTCCCTTTTCGGACTTCCCTTCTACAAACACACGCCTAGCTTCTCCTTCTACTTTTAGCGTAACGTGAACATCGCAACCGGGTAGAAACAGCGCCCCGCGTTCAGGCCATTCTATCAGACAGAGATAGCCGGATTCGAGATAGTCATCCATTCCCAGATATTCTAACTCTTCAGGATCATTTAGTCTGTAAAGATCAAAATGATAAACCTGACCCTCATCTAGATCATAGGGCTCCACAATCGTAAAAGTGGGGCTTTTCACTGCACCTTGATGACCCATTCCTCTCAAAATACCGCGAGAAAATGTTGCCTTACCCGCACCGAGCTGCCCTTCTAGAAATATGAGAGCGCGCGCTCTTAAGCAATCAGAAAGGCAACGAGCAAAACCAATCGTCTCGGCCTCATCAACTAATCTACGCTCAACAATCATTGAGTAATCGCCTAATTTCAAGGAACAAATCAGTTGCTAAAAGACCTCTTTCTCCGTTCTCAGCAACGCATTGATCTGCCGCCATAGAATGAACGACTACAGCCAGTTGGGTCGCAAAATAGAGGGGGCAAGATTGTGCTAATAGACCGCCAATAACGCCGCTTAATACATCTCCCATGCCAGCAGTAGACATGCCAGGATTACCATAAGGACATACACTTTGCGCAATTTGACTCTGTATTATTGTTCCAGCACCCTTTAATAAAACTACCCCGCCGTATTCTTCCTGCAAGGTTTTAATTGAAGCGAACCGGTCCTCAACCTTTTTTCGCAACAATCGTCTCGCTTCACCGGGGTGAGGCGTGAGTACCCATCTGGAGTTTTTGATTTCGGTTTCTGCAAGTAGGTTAAGTCCATCCGCATCGATAACGAAACGCTTCTCGGCACTAAGACGCTCATCCTGTATGTGAATTAACGCTTTGGAAAAAATTTCTTTCGACCAGGCACTTTGTCCAAGCCCGGTGCCAAGGATGATAACATCAGCTTGTTTAAGCATTGCGTCAAGTTGATCCGCATTACTCAAACCCGTCACCATTAACGCTGGGCAACGCGCTAGAATGGTACTTGAATGATCACGATGAGTCGCGACGCTAACCAATCCCGCACCGGCTCGCAGTGCCGCTTCCGCAGTCATCAAAACAGCGCCGCCCATACCACTGTCTCCGCCTATTACAAGAACATGACCAAAGTCGTTTTTGTGAGATTGACGGGAACGCGGGGGGAATTGGTCAATGAGGTTCTCGTAACGCAAAAGCGTTGCGCCTTTTTCAGGCGCTATTTCAACACCAAGATCATCAAATAATATATCTCCAGAAAAATGAACGCCATCTGATGTGAACATGCCGCGCTTTAAACCGATAAATGTCATTGTGATATCAGCCAGCACAACAGAACCTAACGCCTCACCTGTGTTTGCATTTAGGCCAGAGGGAATATCGACGGATAACACGGCCTTTTTACTTCCATTGATTTCCTCTATAGCAGCGGTAAAATGGGGACTCACATCGCCTATTGCCCCTATCCCTAACAAAGCATCCACGATCACGTCAGCATCGCCGCCTTTGCTTTGATTACTATCTTTAGTATTAAAGGCTTCAGTATTGAAAACTACGACCCTGGCATCCGTGCCAAGACAATACTCCCTCGCCTTCTTCGCATCGGGAGAGAGACCTTCTATTTTACCGACGACCTTCACGAGCACTTTATACCCTTGCTCGGCTAAGATACCTGCGACAATGTATCCGTCCCCAGCATTATTTCCACTTCCGCAATAAACTGTTACCTGTTTAGAATCGGGCCAATGATCTTTTAATGCGCTAACACAAGCATCAGCCGCGCGCCGCATTAAGGTGATGCCGGGAACCCCTTGATCTTCTATCGCAATACGATCAAATTCCCGAACTTGTTCTGAGGTATATAAGATTTTGTTCATGGCGTGATTATAAGGCACTACTAGTTATAATTGGCACCTTTGCGATAATAAGCTTTGAAATGAAAAGATTTGAAGCAAAAAGCACGAGTTCAAATACTTAAGACAGCCAAGCTTTTAGCCAGCCTTCAGGGTCAGGAAAGTTCGTTCCGTCAAAGCTCTTTTTGAAAAGATCAAAATCTAAGGGTAAACGGACAAGCTCAACACTGATGACTCCCCTGTCTGCTGTGACTAATGCATAGTCAATCGACTTTAAAATTATCGGTGGGCCATTGAGGGGGCCCAGAAATGGCATTCCTACGGATCCAACATTCACAATCAACTTTTCGTTCATCCGCCGACATAGCTGTAAATGTGTATGGCCTACGACAATGACATCTTCTTTCATGTCAGACAGATAGTCTTCGAGGATCTCGTCAGTAGTGCCAGGCTCTATCCCTTGTTGGTTTGATAGAGGATTCCCATGCACCGCAAGGAGTTTGAACTCTTCTAATGCTTCAACTCGATCAAAAGGCAATGCAGACAACCAATTCAGCTGCTCTGAATTCAATTGAGTCCGAGTCCATTCCTCTACTTGCTTGAGCGGTGGTAGAGGCGGGTGTTCATCCAAGGGGTCGTGATTACCCAAAACACAAGGAATACCAGCTTCTCTTAGTCGATCTACAACCTCACAGGGTCTTGGCCCTAGGTCGATAATATCCCCAAGGCAGATCGTCCTATCTACTCCACGCAACGCTATATCCGCCAGAACGGCTTCTAAAGCGACAATATTGCCATGTAAGTCAGAAATTAAAGCGAAACGCATGCATTACTCCAAAGCTAGTTCCTTTATACGCATTGCATAGCAAAAAAGATCAAATAGTGATCGATTGTTATACAGCAGACACATAGAAGATAGCCGCCAATACCCTGTACGAATGTTTTTATAAGAGGACACCGGAGAATGCATTAGAAAATCGAGTTAAACTGTTGATCCACTAATCTAGGCGGCATATGAACAATTTGAATCAATCACCATTTGGCGAACTGAAAGCGAGTATTGAAGCGTGGTCAGGAGAGCTTGGCTTTCAGGCCATAGGCATTACAAACACTCAACTTGGTGAGCACGAGAATCACCTTGAAAATTGGTTAGAAAAAGATTTCCACGGTGAAATGTCATACATGGCGGCTCATGGGAAAAAACGCAGCCGCCCTGATGAACTAGTCGAGAATACCTGTCGAATTATATCTTTGCGAATGAACTATTTGCCGGAAGGCACAGCAGCTATCGAGATCCTCGATTCAAAATCAACGGCCTATATCGCCCGATACACCATGGGCAGGGACTACCATAAGGTCATTCGTAAGAGACTAGTAAAATTGTGGTCGAAAATTGAAGACTATTTGGAAAGCAATCAACTTGGGAAGTTCAAGGGTAGAGTGTTTACGGATAGTGCGCCCGTGCTCGAAAAAGCCATCGCCGAGAAAGCAGGACTAGGTTGGATAGGAAAGAACACACTCTTGCTGAGTAGAGAAGCCGGGTCATGGTTCTTTCTCGGAGAAATATACACCGACATCCCCTTTGAAATAGACACGGAATACGCCGATAATCACTGCGGCACCTGCAGCGCTTGCATCGATGTTTGTCCAACTAAAGCAATCGTTGCACCTTACCAACTTGATGCGCGGAAATGCATTTCCTATCTTACGATCGAACACAAAGGCGAAATAGATATTTCTTTACGTGAGGCAATGGGCAATAGAATCTTCGGTTGTGATGATTGTCAGTTATTCTGCCCCTGGAACAAATTCGCAAAGTTCACTGAGGAATCAGACTTTACCCCAAGGCAGGATCTAGACAAAAGTGAGTTGCTAAGGCTGTTTTCATGGAACGAAACACAATTTTTAAAAAACACAGAAGGCTCAGCCATCAGAAGAACAGGGTTCGAAGGATGGCAACGCAACATTGCAATTGCGTTAGGAAATGCCGAATACAGCGACGAAGTGAAATCAGCACTTAAAGAGAAACTAACCACTGCCTCGGCTATGGTAGCTACTCATATCGAATGGGCGTTGGAAAGGCAAAATGCTTCACTATCAAAGATCAGGAGTAAGTGAACCACATAGCGTTATAGGCATAACAGGGACCGATATCTTCTGTAACAAGACAAACTGTACTTTTACCTCCATAATGTAATGCTAACAGCGACACCGATGTTTTGAACAATGCAAATACAGTTATTACTATTACTTTTGTTTTTCACTAGCGCCGCACTTGCAGCCAGCGAGCTTGATACTTGGGGCCTTGAAACCGAAGAAGACAACGGCAATATCTGGAGTGACTATGCTGAGGCAAAACCAGATATATATCCTGATGGCTGGATAGTCAGCAAACTGGCTAAATTCGAAGGGAATGAAACACAGTTGAGAAGCAGTAATGGCGCCTTGTTGCGTTGGGTTTCCAGTCAACAATTGAAAGACTTAAATCAGGCATTCAATAAGATTGAAAAAGTTTCAGAAACAAAGGCCACACTTTATCTGGTACAAGGAAACGCACCTAACGCTTCGGCTGGTACCCGTGAGGGCGAGAACGGTGTCCTAGAGAATATCGTCCTGGTGAACTTTTCCATGCTGGACATGATTGGGGATAATCAATCACTGTGGGCAGCTCTTTTGGGTCATGAACTAGCGCACCTGAAGCTATCACATGGTGAAAAAAGAGCCAAGCGCAACCTGCCCATCAGTATTCTTAAAAATATTGGCAAGTCGGTGGTTTCTAACCCGCTGGGTAATGCAGCCTCAGGCCTTTTTTTCGATAGTGTTGGCGCTGCATTTAGTCGAACGGATGAGACTCAGGCTGACTACATGGGCGTCATTTGGGCGATAGAAGCGGGTTACGATCCATTTGGAGCCGTGGAGTTGCATAAAAGGATGAATGACAGAGGTTCCAAATTCAACATCCCCTTTCTCAGTAACCACCCAAGTGGCCCAGAAAGAATCAAGACCCTTGAAGCACTAGCAACTAGATTATCGCAGCTTCCATAGCAACGCTCAGTTAACCGAACCTCGCAACAAGAAAAAATTATCGCGGTAGTGAACCAGTTCGTCGATAGACTCCCTGATGTCATCTATCGCTCGGTGAGCACCTCTTTTAACAACGCCCTTATAAACATCGGGACGCCATCGAGCAGCCAACTCTTTAATTGTACTGACATCGATATTTCGGTAATGAAGATGAGAATCAAGCTCAAGCATATACTTCACAAGGAAGCGTCTATCCTGAGCAATGCTGTTTCCGCATAGGGGCGCCTTACCTTTTTCGACATGGTTTTTCACAAAGGCCAATGTCTCCGACATAGCTTCTTCTTCACTAACGCCTTCTTCTTGAATCCTGTCTATCAACCCAGATTCTGAATGGTGCGTCGTGTTCCATTCATCCATGCCGTCAAACAATGATTGATCTTGTTTAATCACCAGAACCGGACCTTCAGCAATGATTTTTAGACTTGAATCAGTAATGATCGTGGCAATTTCAATAATTCGGTCATGCTCAGGATCTAAACCTGTCATTTCTAGGTCCATCCAAACCAGATTTTCTGAATAACTCACCCAATCTCCATTTTATCAAAAAAATTAATCACAACAAATATGTCGTAGCATAAGTAGTTTAACGACTTACGCAGAGGAAATAACCCACAAATGAAGGAATATGCTACGAAGCTTATTGATCACTATCATTAAGGATGAATTGGGCCACAGCATTGTTAACTTTGGATTGGTTCTAGGGCAAAATAGAGCCTTAAGGAAATATACGCCAAATGCTATTAAAAGGAAATCATATTGCCCCCGTTCATAATCGAAGCTGATGAGCTACACCAATTCATGCAAAATGGACAAGTTTTATTGGTGGATCTTTCTAAACGTGAGTGCTATTTGCAGCACCACCTAGCAAGTGCGATTCACGTCGCACCCAGCGAACTCGTCATTGGTACAAGTCCTGCCGTGGGCAAATTACCGCTGATCCAACAGCTTGAAGCACTGTTTTCCAGAATGGCTTATACTAAAAATATTCATATAGTTGCTTATGATGATGAGGGTGGCGGTTGGGCCGGACGCTTTTTGTGGACCCTTGATGTAATCGGTCACACACAAATGTCGTACCTTAATGGCGGTATCCACGCCTGGCTAGAAGCGAATCTTCCAACCACAGACAAAGTCGATGATGTGACGCCCTGTGCAGTCTCGCTGAGTATTGATAACAAATTTATTGCATCTCAAGACGACGTATTAGCCAGCCTAAATGATTCAGATACCGTTATTTGGGACGCGCGATCTCCAGAGGAACATATAGGTACAAAAGCATTTTCAGCAAGACCTGGGCGTATTCCGAATTCGATCAACCTCGAGTGGACCAGTGCTATGGATAGTCAACTTCGCATCCGCGAAGACATCGCTGACATTCTTAAAGAACTGGGTATTACCAAGGACAAGAAAATTATCACGCATTGTCAGAGTCATCATCGATCGGGGTTTACCTATATGATTGGGAAAAGTTTAGGCTACGATATTCGTGCTTACGATGGTTCCTGGGCAGAGTGGGGCAATGACCCAAACACACCGATTGAAACGGGTTAAACTAAATTGTTCATACTTTTACAGCGAGTTCTCCCCAAACATCTTCTTTCCAGGTTGGTCGGATGGGTTGCAAACTGTGAAATTGGAATCATCAAGGATCTTTTCATTCGAAGTATTGTCGCGAAGTATAAGGTCGACCTAAGCGAAGCAGAAGAATCTGATCCCGCTTACTACAAAAGCTTCAATCATTTTTTTGCCCGCAAACTAGTGGATGGCGCAAGACCCATATCCGGTAGTTTGTGCTCACCTGCAGACGGCATCATTTCGGCCTTGGGTGATATTAAGGATAATCAGTTGGTTCAGGCAAAGGGCATCAATTATTCCCTCGAAAAGCTTTTAGCAAACAACGCTGTTGAATCATTTTCTAAAGGGAGCTTTATCACCATTTATTTAGCACCTAAAGACTATCACCGCGTCCATTGCCCAAAAAATGCTAAATTAATTTCAGCAAGGTACGTACCAGGCAATTTATTTTCTGTCAATCAAACGACAACCGAAGGGGTCGAAAATTTGTTCGCAGACAATGAAAGACTGGTCATGGAATTTGAAAGCGATGCTGGGAAGATTGCTGTCATAATGGTTGGAGCACTGATTGTGGCGGCTATTCAATCCGCTTGGAATGACGAGACCTATCAAGCGCGCAACTTAAATCTAGAATCTTTCGACCCACCCTTACAATTTAAGATGGGAGACGAATTGGGTCAATTCCAAATGGGGTCCACTGCCATTGTATTGTTGGAAGAAAAAGTTGAGTGGAAACTTAGCTGTAATGACCCTGTAAAAATGGGGCAAGCTTTAGTTACCTAAACCCTACTCTAAACTTAAACAGAATCTATATCGAAGCTCAATACATCCTTCATGCTAGGCTGATCAAATAGCAACATCTGTAAACGATCTAGTCCCAAAGCAACACCACAACACATTGGCATTTCTTCAATCGCACTTAACAATCGCGAATCCATTTCCACTACGGGTAGTGACTCAGATTGCCTGATCTCATTGTCTCGCAAAGAACGATGACTTAATTCTTCCGAGTCTTGCAGCTCATCATAGCCGTTGGCCAATTCCATTCCTTTCCAAAACAATTCAAAGCGTTGTGCAACACATTGTCCATTTCGCTCTCCTAGTTTTGCAAGCTGCGCCTGAGTGCGAGGATAATCATAAACAAAATGAGGATTTAGTAGGCGAGGCTCAATCCCAGCAGAAAATAGTAGATCCAAAAGGTCATCATGTGAGGCCTCTGAGGACAAGTGTGCGAGCAAATTGGGATAGTGATTTTTTGCCAAATCTCTAAGTTCATTAACGCTAACAAGATGAGGGTTGATCTGGTACTTCGACTCGAATAAGTTTTGATAGGAGATAAAGGATGCTTTCTCTCTTTCTACACTAAATTCTTCACAGAGATCCTGCAGTAACTGATCCACTTCAACCATCAAAGCTTTCAGGTCAATATTCGGCCTGTACCATTCCAACATCGTAAATTCAGGGTTATGACGCTGACCTGATTCACCATCCCTAAACACAGTAGCTATTTGATATATTGATCCGCATCCTCCCGCCAATAGGCGTTTCATCGCATATTCTGGTGAGGTCTGCAGAAAGAAAACCTCATCATTAATACTCAGACTTAGACTTTTAATATGAGGAGAAGTCACTGTAAATCGGCCAAGACAGGGAGTCATGACCTCCAGAACTTTACGTTCCTGAAAAAAGTTTCTGATTGATCGGAGCAACTGCGCCCGTTGAACCAGACGTAGTAGAGTATAGTTTTGCTGGTTTATGATTTAGCTCGACTCTGATATTCACCCGTTCGTGTGTCGATGCGTAACAATTCACCGATATTAATGAAGAGTGGCACTTTCACCACCGCACCCGTACTTAAGGTTGCAGGTTTGGTTCCACCCTGAGCAGTATCACCCTTAAGACCAGGGTCGGTGTCGGCTACTTCTAAGTCAATAAAATTGGGGGCAGTAACGCCAATAGGTTTATCGTTCCAAAGTGTGACCATGTACTTTTCAGTTTCTTTCAGCCACTTAACTGCATCCGAGGTTGCTGCTTTATCTGCAGCCAACTGTTCAAAACTGCCGTCGGTTTTCATGAAATGCCAGTATTCTCCATCGTTATAGAGATACTCCATCTCAAACTCCATGACATCCGCACCCTCAAGGGATTCTCCCGACTTAAAGGTCCTTTCCCATACACGACCGTTAGCCAAGTTACGCATTTTGACACGATTAAAGGCCTGTCCTTTACCAGGCTTTACAAATTCGTTTTCCAGGATTGAACAAGGATCTCCTTCGAGCATCACCTTGAGACCCGATTTAAATTCATTGGTTGAATACGATGCCATCTGATTTCTCTTTCAATTAATATACTGGCGCTATTATAACGTTTAGTTAGCAAAGTTGGCAGAGGCTTTTTATGTAGCTGCGAAAAATATTCGCAGTCCAGTGTATCCCTAAGTTCTGCATGGATCTGCTATAGTGCGCCAAATATGAAGAAATTAAATCTACATGAATAGAAGTGAGCCCGTCAGATTATTGATTTTGGAGGAATCCCAAAATCGTGCTGAAGAGCTTATCGTTTTATTGCGTACGGCAGGCTACGCCACTCGCGCTCACCAAATCGAATCAGAAAGCGACCTTATATCAAAACTCGATGATCAACCTTGGGATCTCCTGCTCGGGGTGGACGAAGCGCATGAGTTAACGATGGAGCGCACCATCACTATAGTCAGAGAATCCGAAAAGGATGTTCCTATCATCTTGATCGCAGAAGGCAATTCTGTAGATGCCATCACTGCAGGTATGAAGCTCGGGGCGCTCGATGTTGCATTAGCGGATGATGAAGAGCGACTTAAACTGATTATCGAAAGAGAGTTGGAAAATCTCGAAAATCGCCGACAGCGAAGACGTGCAGAGAAAGAAGTCCGTGAAATCGATCGCCGAAATCAGCTTTTATTAGCCAGCTCAACCTCCGCAATCGCCTATGTGCACGAAGGCATGCACATATACACCAACTCCGCCTACGCAGATCTATTTGGCTATGACGATGTCGACGACTTTATCGGCATACCTATTATTGATCTCATCATCGAGGCCGATCAGCGCAGATTTAAAGCATTTCTAAAGTCCTATAGTGACAGCGAACTACAAACAGATGAGTTCACTTGTGAGACAAATGACGGTTCAAATATTTTGTCGGGACTTTCACTGTCACCTGCAACCTATGATGGGGAACTCTGTACACAAGTCATATTTAAACCCATGGGCGAAGATCCAGCGCTGGCAGAACGAATCAAGGAAATCTCAAACCAGGATCTTTTGACCGGTCTCTATAATCGCTCTCATTTCATGGAACAACTTGATGACGCTGTGGATGCCGCATCCGATGGCCGTCAAATTTGGGTTTTACAATACATTAGTCTCGATAACTTCGCTCAATTGAGAAATGAAGCGGGGATTTCAAATGCAGATCTTGTGCTAAGCGATCTTGCAACTCTCATTAGACAGGAAATTCCAGAAGAACATACGCTAGCGCGCTTTGGAGACGACGTACTTACCTTGCTATTTAAAGGTGGTGACAAAGATGAAGCCGCAATCCTCGGTGGCACAATTCGAGCGAAAGTGGAAGAACACCTGTCTGATGTTGCTGGCAAATCCTATCAAATGACGGTGAGTATCGGTTTAGCGCGCATCTCAGAAAATGCACCATCGTCGGAGGAAATCATTTCACGCGCTCATCGAGCAAGCGTCAGTATTGACGGTGGCAATGGTGTCAATTTCTATCAAATTGAACAGGTTACTGTTGGAGAAGATGGAAAAGCGATCACCTCAGAAACCATCAAGGAAATGGTTCGTAAAGCAATCGAGAACAACGCTTTCAAACTCATGTTTCAACCTGTCATTAGCCTGCACGGTGACGATGATGAACAGTTTGAAGTGCTACTACGTTTGTTAGATGAAGATGAAAATGAGTTATTTCCGGGTCAGTTTCTAGGTCCCGCAGAAGAAGCAGGTCTTCTGGAAAAGCTCGACAGATGGGTCATCCTTCAGTCTATCAAGTTATTGTCTGTTCATCGTGCTTCTGGCAGCAAAGCCAGACTGTTTATCAATTTGACCCATAAATCCATGTCTGATGATACGTTCTTACCCTGGATGAGTGTGGCACTTAAAGCCGCTAGACTACCGAGCGATGCTTTAATCTTTCAAATTCACGAAAATGATGCGACCTCCTATATCAAACACGCTAAGCAGTTTGCAAAGGGTATGGCGCAGCTACATTGTAAAACCTCTATCAATCACTTTGGTTGCTCATTAAACCCCTTTAATCTACTGAAACACCTCACCCCGGATTTTGTAAAACTCGATAGTTCTTTTGCTCAGGAAATTGAAAATAGCGAAGAGAATAAGCAAGAACTAATCGATATGGTGGAGTCCCTTCAATCAACCGGCGTTCTCACGGCAATTTCGGGGGTAGAAAGCCCGGTGGTTCTTGCGACACTATGGCAAGCCGGTATCAACTTCATTCAAGGGTTTTATGTTTCACCACCCCTTGAAAATATGGATTATGACTTTGCCAGCGAAGATCTGTAACAACAGGAGCAAAAACTAAGGGGAGGTCAATTTCTGAGCGTCCCGATCACGAATACCCATCAAATACAAAATACTGTCTAGGCCCAGAGTTGAAATCGATGTTCTGCATTTTCTTTAACAATTGGCTTTGCATGAAAAGCAATACCAAGCCCTGCGATAGCCAACATATCAAGATCGTTAGCGCCATCACCTACTGCAATAACTTGCTCAAGGGAAATATTCTCTTGTTCTGCAAGTTTTCGGATTAACGCGGCTTTCTTCGCTGCATCTACAATTTCACCACAAACTTTTCCAGTCAATTTGCCATCTGCAATTTCCAGATGATTTGCATGGACATAGCTAATATCTAATTGCTTCTGCAAGTAATCTGCAAAGTAAGTAAAACCACCTGAGAGAATCGCGGTCTTATACCCTAGGCTATTGAGCGTGTTAAACAGATGTTCTACGCCTTCTGTGAGAGGCAGATTCTCTGCAACAGATTTCAGAGATGATTCCGACAGTCCTTCAAGCAGTGCGACTCTTTTGATTAAGCTTTCTTTGAAATCAATTTCTCCTCTCATCGCCTCTTCTGTAATTTTAGAAACTTCTTCTCCTACACCGGCTATAGTGGCCAGCTCATCAATGACTTCTGTTGTGATCAAAGTTGAATCCATATCAAAGGCAACCAAGCGACGGTTGCGGCGAAATATTGTGTCTTCTTGAACCGCAATATCGATATCCAACTCACTTGAAACAACCATAAGTTGGGATCGAAACAACGTGACGTCCTTAGGCCTACCCTTTAGAGAAAATTCTATGCAAGCTTTAAAATGTGCGTCTTGATGTCGAAGGGGCACTCTACCGGAAAGGCGGATAATTGAATCTATATTTAGGCCATTGGCCGCAATGACCTCAGTGACAGCAGCAATATAGTTAGCCTTTATGATCCGCGCCAATAGGGTCAGTATAAATCTTGCTTGTCCCTGAAGCTGAACCCAATTTTCATAACTCTCGTTTTCAACCGGACTGAATTTTACCGTGATGCCAAGTTCATGGGCGCGAAAAAGCAATTCTTTCAGGATGGAATTTGAACCATCAGGCATGCTGATAAGCATTCCTAAGGACAAGTTGTTGTGAATCACCGCCTGACCGATGTCCAAGATATCAATCTCAAAATCACCTAACAATTCTGTGATTGAGGCAGTCAATCCGGGTTTATCTTCCCCGGACAGATTTAGCATGACAAGTTCTGGCACTGGTATCTCTCTTTATGGTTCTCTGGAAATTTCTTTGTAACACTTTGCAAATCTCTTTATAACTTTCTTTATAAAAAACACGACAGTAAAAAGGTGAAACGAAAAATGTACCCCGTCGCTAGTATACTGAAACGACCATAAAGATTCAGTTATACTCTAACGCTTAACCGGCTCCTAAGAGTCAATTTCAAACACCACAGCAAAGGAGATGGGTAAACTTGGCTCAACGATCAAATTTTCGTGGCTTAATACTTATCCTATTACCACTGGTATTGAGTGCCTGTCTCTCGATCTATCTCATTGCATCTTATACGTCCTCCGTTCTAACACGACAAACAGATCAATTCGGCCAAGCAATCGCAGAGCATATGGCAAATACTGTTGCAGACCATTTGGTTAACGACGATAGGTTAGGTCTAAATGTATTGTTAAGTGAGCTACTTGCCAAAGGCAATTTTGACACAGCTTCAGTCTACAACATCAACAATGATCTATTAGCCCAAGTAGGGAGATCAACCAACACCACTATATTCACAAAGGACGTGACATCACAAAATGTCATCGCTGGATATGTCCAGCTGGGATTTAATCGAAACCAACTAGATTCAGAAATCAATCGGACTATTCAAATCAGCATCGGATTGCATATTCTCGCGCTTCTTTTCATTTGGTTTTTTGGCGTTTTTTACGGGGACCTATTTTACATCTGGATGATGCATCAAGGTCCCTCAGAATCGGCGCCCAAAGCTGAAACACAGGATATTGTTGAGCCCACTCCTTTACCTGAAGCGACGCTACTCGCAATAAAATTGCGACCTACTCGTCTACTAGAACAATACAAATACAAAATTAGATCAGCTCATGCCTTATATGGTGGTGAATTTGAAGAAACAGAGAACGGCGATATCGTTATTTGTTTTAGAGATAGTGAACAACTCTCCCATGCAATGTATTCGGGATTACTCATCCTTTCTCTTTTCAGAAGCGTCGATGCACCGATCACTCTCAAACTGGGAATTCACACAGTTAAAGATCAAAGCAAAGCAGGAGAGCTAGAAAAAGCCAGAAAGCATACAAGTTATCTGGCATCGATCAGTGAGAACCAATTATTAACCAGTCGCTTGGTCCATAATAGTTGTGTGGATTCCGATCAGTTTGATCAGCAAGCTTTCCATGGATCTATGGCACCAGATGGTGAAGTATTTTCTATTTCTGCCAAAGGCTGCAAAGACTTAATCGAGAGCCAGACGGATCAAATCCTGAGTCGCTAGGAGCCGGTCTAGCTGCCTCCCCTCTCAAGCTCTACCTTATCCACCTTTTGAAACCCTCTGGGTAGCTTCAACCCACGACGCGCTCGCTCTCCTCGATAGTGTTCTAAGTCATCTATCTTGAGGTTGAGATGTCGCTTACCCGAATAAACAACGATAGTGTCAACTTCTGAAAATACCAAGATGTGATTCATCATTTCAACCCGTTCTAAAACCCGTGCTTTAGGGATATTCATTATTTTCACTCCCTTACCTCTACCCATCACTGGCATATCAGATAATGAAAATATAAGCAGTCGACCCTCGTTACTGATCGCGGCGATATATTCATGTTTCATATCGGTAATGATACAAGGTTGATTTACAACGCCACCTTTAGGAACGGATAACAAAGATTTACCCGCTTTATTCTTGGTAATCATGTCTCCAACACTCGTGATGAAACCATAACCTGCATCACTGGAAACAAGGTACTGTTGCTCTTTTTCTCCTGTGACTAAACCGGTAAAAAAAGCACCACTCGGCGGGGAAGTTCGCCCTGTTAATGGTTCACCTTGTCCTCTCGCCGAAGGCAGCGTGTGACAGGCAATCGTGTATGAACGTCCTGTTGAGTCGAGGAAGACCGCATCCTGATTTGACTTTGCTGGCATTGAGTAAAAAAAGCTGTCACCAGAACGATAATTCAATTCAGCAGCATCGACATCATGCCCCTTCGCTGCTCTCATCCAACCCTTCTCAGACAATACAACGGTAATTGCTTCAGATGAAATCAAATCCTTCTCACGGAAAGCCTGAGATTCTTCGCGTTCAACAAGGGGAGACATCCGCTCATTGCCGAAGGTTTCAGCGTCTGCCAGTATTTCTTTTTTCGCAAGGGTCTTAAGGCGATTCTTAGACGAGATGATTTTTTCTAAGCCTTGTCGTTCACTGTTGAGTTCGTCCTGCTCAGCTTGAATCTTAATCTCTTCCAATTTCGCCAATTGACGTAAACGCAAATCGAGTATGGCGTCAGCCTGTATTTCACTTAGCTTGTATGCCTTTATCAATGCTGCCTTCGGTTTATCTTCAGTGCGCACAATCCGAATAACTTCGTCAATGTTCAGGTAGGCCGCCATCAAACCATCTAGGATATGGAGGCGGTCAAGTATCTTAGCTAGACGATAATTAAGCCGCTTCAATACGGTCGTCGTTCGGAAACTTAGCCATTCACTGAGCAATTCTGTTAGAGGCTTAACCCGAGGTCTACCATCAATACCAATCATGTTGAAATTGACTCTGTGACTCTTCTGCAAATCTGTGGAGACAAAAAGATGCCCCATCAGTGACTCAATATCGATACGGTTAGATCTTGGTACAATGACAATCCGGGTAGGATTCTCGTGGTCTGATTCATCCCTGAGATCAACTACCATGGGTAATTTCTTTGCCTGCATTTGAGCTGCTATCTGTTCGAGTATCTTAGTGCCAGAAACTTGAAAGGGTAAAGCCGTAATAACGACGTCTCCATTTTCAACGGAATACACCGCTCTCGTTTTGATTGAGCCTTTTCCTGTCTCATAGATTTGGCAAATATCCTCTTTACTTGAAATAATCTCCGCATGGGTCGGAAAATCAGGTCCCTTAATATGTTCAAGTAAATCTCTAACAGTAGATTTAGGTTTTTCTAGTAGGCGAATACAAGCACTGGCCACTTCCTTAAGATTATGGGGCGGTGTATCTGTTGCCATACCGACAGCGATGCCCATGCCGCCATTCAAAAGAATGTTGGGCAATCTTGCAGGTAAATTTACGGGCTCGTTTCTTGTTCCATCAAAATTGGGTACCCAATCAACTGTGCCCTGACCTAGCTCACTGAGTAGAACCTCAGAGTATCGCGTCAGTTTCGACTCTGTATATCTCATGGCAGCAAAAGACTTGGGGTCATCGGGCGCACCCCAGTTACCTTGTCCATCAACAAGCGGGTGCCGATAGCTAAATGGCTGGGCCATCAACACCATAGCCTCATAACTTGCAGCATCACCATGGGGATGAAATTTACCAATGACATCTCCAACGGTTCGCGCTGACTTCATATACTTTGCATCGGCATTTAGCCGCAGTTCTGACATGGCATATACGATACGCCGTTGAACCGGTTTTAAACCGTCACCAATAAATGGCAATGCGCGATCATTAATCACGTACATGGCGTAATTCAGATAGGCACTTTCAGTAAACTGCTTTAATGAAACTTGCTCTACATTCGAATCAGGTAAATCCTTCATGGGATTGATACTGCCCTTTTGTTATAAGTCTTGTGCGCGTGCTATTCGAGCCTGCTATTCGACTCTGTTATTCGAGACAGCGCTATACAATTTCTGCTAAATCACCGTTCTTTTCGAGCCATAATTTTCTATCTCCACTACGCTTCTTAGCGAGTAGCATATCCAATAGCTCGTTAGTTTCGGCATTTGAATCGACTGTTAGTTGCACCAAACGCCGAGTGTCCACCGCCATTGCCGTTTCACGCAATTGCAACGGGTTCATTTCTCCCAGCCCTTTAAAGCGCTGAACAATGATTTTACCCTTTTTCTTTTCAGCCTTTATCTTGTCCAGAATATGTATTCTTTCACCTTCATCAAGGGCATAGAAAACTTCCTTACCCACATCAATTCGATATAAAGGCGGCATAGCGACGTAGACATGACCCTCTTTTACTAACGCAGGAAAATGCCGAACAAACAAAGCGATGATGAGTGCCGCAATATGCAAGCCATCGCTATCAGCATCCGCCAAAATGCAAACCTTGCCATATCTCAAATTACTGAGATCGGGATTTCCCGGGTCTATGCCAAGTGCGACAGAAATGTCGTGAACTTCCTGAGAGGCCAATATCTGATTTGAATCCACTTCCCAGGTGTTTAAGATCTTTCCGCGTAAGGGCATGATGGCTTGTGTTTCTCGATCTCGCGCCTGTTTTGCAGAACCCCCCGCTGAATCCCCCTCGACAAGAAAAAGCTCTCCTTGCATCGCGTCCTGGCAAGAGCAATCCGCAAGCTTACCCGGTAGTGCTGGTCCTGCGGTGACCTTCTTCCTGATGATTTTTTTACCTGCTCGCAATCTTGCCTGGGCATTGTTGATGGCAAGCTCTGCCAGTAATTCTGCATCGGCGACGTGGTGATTTAGCCACAAACTAAAACTGTCTTTAACGACCCCCGATATAAAAGTCACCGACTGCCTGGAGCTTAATCTCTCTTTTGTTTGACCGGAGAATTGCGGATCCAATAACTTTGCCGATAAGACATAAGAACACCGATCCCAAATATCATCTGCTGAAATCTTTATCCCTCTAGGGGTTAGATTTCTAAACTCACAAAACTCCCGTAGCGCCTCAAGCAAACCACTGCGAAGACCATTTACGTGCGTGCCACCTTGAGTCGTGGGGATCAAATTAACGTAGCTCTCTGCGACGATTTCTCCGCCTTCTGGCAACCATTGCACTGCCCAATCCACGGCCTCATCATGGCTTTCAGATGATCCAATAAAGGGCGTCAATGGCAGAACTTCAAAGCCTTTATTCTCAGCGGCGAGATAATCTTCTAGCCCGCCTTCAAAGATCCACTCAAAACTCTCGTCCTCTTTTTTTGACGCAGTCTCGTCAACAAAAAAGACTCTAAGGCCGGGACAAAGGACAGCCTTAGCTTTTAACAAATGTTTTAGTCTGGATACCGAGAATTTTGGTGAATCAAAATATTTGGGGTCAGGTTTGAAATTAATAAGCGTGCCAGTATTTCTTTTGCCGATACTGTCTTTTGCTTTGAGATTCTGAGACTTATTACCGCCCTTAAAGGACATATGGTGAAGCTTTCCATCTCGTTTAATAAAAACTTCAAGCTGCAGAGAAAGCGCATTAACGACTGAAACCCCTACGCCATGAAGGCCCCCTGAGAACTTGTAGTTATCCGAGTTAAATTTTGCTCCAGAATGCAGCTTGGTTAGTATTAACTCAACCCCGGGCAATTTTTCTTTCTTATGAAGATCGACAGGCATACCACGTCCATTATCCCCCACAGACATAGAACCGTCCTTGCGTAAAGTGACGCGAATCTCTGTAGCGTGCCCCTCCAAAGCTTCATCGACACTATTATCAATAACCTCCTGGGCAAGGTGATTAGGACGCGTTGTATCCGTGTACATCCCGGGTCGTTTTCTGACAGGATCCAAGCCCTCAAGAACTTCAATCGAGTCCGCCTGGTAACTCTTATTCGCCATGACATACCGCCATATCTATGATTTTTGAACCCAATGTATTTTGAGGATAAAAAGGCACTACCACGTGATAGTTGCAGAAATAGATGGCATGCAAAAGCATACTTTGATTAAGATTCGACAAGCCTGATTACTTTTCTAGTGACAAGAGGTGACCGATTAAATGCACTCACAGAAGTGCGCCTGAATATCAGAAAGTATAACCATCTTGCTCATGGATTTGTTAAAAATATTTTCTGCATATTGGATCAAAATAGTCACTGAGACGCTTCTGATGGTTGATCACTAGGTAAGCAATTGATATTGAAATATATCTTGGCTATTGTTGTGATATTCAAAAAGTGATATTCGGCTTTTCGGTCGGGTCTCAGAAACGTTGGTACACTTTTTGAACGTAAGAAAAGAGAAGAAAAATGAATGATGCCCAAACAATTGTATATGTAATGCGTCACATAGATAGTGGCGGTCATATAGAGATTCCATATAAGAAAGTAGGGATTACAGGTTCTGGTAATGCAACATTATCATCGAGGCTGCAACAAATAAGTAGTACTAAATCGCCAATTAAGGCGCAATGTATTGCCGCATGGGAACATGATGATGCAAAAGCAATTGAAAGCGCACTTCATATGTAAGCGCCAATTTCTCCGCGTACTATCCCTTTATATTTACCGGCCT
>JAESSY010000043.1 GCA_016763855.1 Pseudomonadales bacterium | reverse complement strand
ACACCAGCCAAAATCCAACCAATATAAATGACATATTGGAGGAGAGCTATATTTAGTTGTGAACTAAAACCCAAAGCCAGAGTAACAAAGCCACAAGCCGCTAAAGCCAAAGCAACAATAATTGTAATAAATTTGCTTGGAATAAAAGCTGGTTTACCATTTATTTCTGGTATCGCTTTTTGAGACCAAGCCTCACCACCACACACCCAATAGAAATGGAGCAAGCTAAGAAAAAAGAAAACTAAACTGACACTTATGCTTATTATTTGCACGCTCTTGTTACTTCTCTTTAGAATAAATTATTGGCTTAACGCTGATAATTAATATTATTAAAAAGCACAAGAATGCTATGCAGAGAAGAATGATAGGCACCATAAAAAAATATTTAATTGATATGATAAATGCGATGAACGACACTGTAGTATTAACAAGAATTATATTATTTCCAGGCATCACTGATGCTTTTGTTAATAATAGATTTAACAAACCATAACCAATCAGCAAGACACCCATCATAAGGCTAAAACCTTCATGAAAAAGATATAGGTTTGACTCTGTACCCGCCATTGTTATAGAAAAATTTTTCATTTCCAGAATGATGTCGGCTCTTTCTGGAGTAATAGGAGCAAACATGGATGTAACTATATGACCAAGGCCGACCAAAATAAATGACCAACATCCCACTTTATAAATTATAGATAATGATTTCACAGATTTTCCTTTTGCTTAAAACATAACAAGGCTGTATAAAAAGCGTGTTTTCAGCACGCCATCTATAACCACAAAAGTTTAAGTTGTTCAATTCTTAATCCTCGATTGCCGCTACCAAAATAGTAGTTTGCGTCAAAAAAATCACGCATTCTCAACTACTTTACCCTATGCTACTATGATTGCGAACCTGTCGCCTAGGGCATTTGATTCAAGTCAGGCTAACTGCCCATAATTCTGTAACTTCTCAATATTATGCATCATGCAAAACATAACCCACTGTGCGTTGACTATTGTCCACACAAGAAACAATTCGGTAAACCCTACTGCCTTCAGAAAAACCTTTGTAAGATAAGACTCAATACCCTGTAAGCCATTGATGTAATCCCGCTACAGCTTAAAGATATTTTAAAGGCGCTGCTTTGGTCGCCGTCCAAAACCTAAGATAAAGCAGGGAAGGTGGTACTATTCAATTCGAGGAAATATGTGGTTTATTCTTCCTATCTACATACCGATTTCTTAGGCCAACCACGTTCGGTAATGAGCGACCTATAGAAAGCCGCCGCCTCAATCAAATTCGCGCACTCATCCAATGCCGCAACTGTATGGACATAGTTGATAATGGATGGAGGATATTGAGTATATCTGGATTTGTTTTTGTAAAAATATGTCTTTACAGCTTGGTCTCTCGCAGAATAAATCGCGGCAGAAAGACTTAAGGGATCACCTGGTAACTCTGATATAGCCACAGCTTCATAATCCCCAATTGCAATTTTAATTTCGCCTAGTAAATTCAAAGCAATTATTTTTCTATCAGCGTACTGAGAAAAATTGAATGAACTATTTAGCAACTGGATTTCAGCTATTGTTAGCTTGCTTTGCCTCAGATCAATGCATAAGCCCGGGTTATTGTTAGACAATATCCAATTGTCTAACTTTTTCTCTTTTAGCTTATCTTCAGTGAGGGTGACTAAACTTAAAGACTTTTCTAAAATCGTTTCTAGCTTTGAAGGTGGTAAAGTACTCCAGCCAGGTTTATTAATGTAAAAATCTAACTCACTATGCTCTCCCACAATATTTTGACAAGAGCATAAGGCAAAGAAAAGTAAGATAGATAGATACTAGACCCAACATAGAATGCGATCTTTTCAAATTCATAATAGCTCTTCAGTGCCCAATATAAACACCTTACCTTATTCAATCTCAAATGCCTCAATTAGGCTAATGCCTGTCCCTTGACCCACACCGGCAACAATTGCCGTATAAGCGCCTGGTTCTAGTTCAATTAAAATAGATGCCTCAAGACTATTGCTTGGTCTAAGCGACTCGGGTATCTCGTTTGCATTTGCCTGGTCTTGCCAATTGTTGTTCTGCGCAATTATCGTGGCACCTGAGAACAAGAAGATTTCCGGATCTGCTAATACATCATTTACACCCGCGTCTGCTAGACTAGGTCCCTTAGCATTGAGCAATATCTTTTTCTTCTGCGTTCCTGTAATCACGAACCCGCCAATCAGTACATCGTCTCCCGTGCCAACAAAACCTCTTGTGGCAATATTGACCAGTCGAGTCTCGCCGCTGTCATCGCGCTCGAAAACCTCGACTAATCCAATGCCTTCACTGCCACCTTCACCACTAACAATAGCAGTGTAGGCGCCCGGAGAAAGGGTTATTGCAATGACAGCCTCTCGATCATCACTTGGCCTTAGGTTGCCTGGGATGAGATTAATGTTGGGATGGCTCTGCCAATCATTGTTGCTGTCGATTACTGTAGAACCGGAAAACAAAGTTAATTGAGGATTCGCCAATGCACCATTTATACCGAGTTCAGTGAGCGCGGGGCCTCGCGCTCTAATGATCACACTGACAGGTTCAAAACCACTAATCACAAACCCCGCTATCAGTACCTTTTCTCCCGTGCCCACTTGTCCACGGGTCGCGATATTTTTAAGTCGAGATCTGTCTGGCGTGATGATATTTGAAACAAGAGGATCACTTCCTAGTAAAAACTCCTCTAAGTTAGTGAGACCATCATTGTCTGGATCTTCGCTCGCGTCCTCACTACTGTCTGGGTTTAAGCCATGAATCAATTCGAAGTCATCAGATATACCATCACTACCACTGTCTGCACCAATGACGTTCACCACTCTAATACTACTTGATACATTGTTTTGATTGTCAGATACAGTATAGGTGACGGTGTACTGGCCTATGACTGCTACGTCAACGGTAGAAATGGTTGTAATGGTGTCGGTTAGATTATTGTCAACCAGATCTAATGCCGTAGCCCCTGCATCAATGTAGTTAGCCGACTGGGTAATGGTGACAGGGTTAGTACCTAAAATGGTTATTTGTGGTGCGATCGTATCAGGGTCATTGGCGTTTTGCGGATCGGTACCACCCAAAAATTCATTCAGATTGGAAAGATTGTCACCATCTGCATCTAACAGTGCGTCTGCTTCATCATCTTTGTTCAGGCCATTTGCCAATTCAAAGCTGTCAGGAATTTGGTCGCCATCTGTATCAAGCGTATTAGTCGCCACTGCACTGGGATCTACAATCGAACCATTCTCTATGCCATCTAAATCATTAGGACCGCCATCTTGTAGTGTCAGTTGGATACAGGTGTAAGTCGCAATTAAACCATTCTCATAACTGTCACTACCCGGCTCTGGACAAATTCCGAATTCACCGGGGGCCGAGCTCACTTTATTATTATTATCAATAACGAAAGACTGCCATCCCGTATCTAAATTAAACTTTCGCATAATGGCATTACTGGGGATGGCAGCAATAGTGGGTAGTACCACATTTGTGCTCATTCCAGCCGTGGGTAGCTGATCGATAATAAAATCATAGACACCCAAGGGGTATTCAAAAGACGCATCATCAACCATGCTGGCATCTGTGCTATTGGCTCTTAGAGTGGCAAGGTCAATGGTCGCGTCACTTGAACCAATCGAAAAAGCCGACTCACCTAGCACTAGGCGCGAACCCGGTTCAGACTGCATGAATTGTGTTGCTGCAAAGAGACTGTCTGCTTTCAAGAGAAAAGATTCAGTAAAAGGGTCAAGAAAATCAGGAATCCCATCTTCATCAAGATCTTGACTACCCTCTACTTCATCATTAATGCCATCTCCGTCACTGTCTTGTCCGGCGGTAATCATTGGCATGGTTTCTACGACCTTCAGTAATAGCGATTTCTCAACTGAGAGTGCTGAAGGTCCATCGTCGATAACGATAACGCTGCTGCGATAGGTATTGGTTTCAAGTGTACTCGGATCAAAAGTGAGTGTGTTGTCGTTAATCGTGCCTGCGAGTCGGCTATCTGACATGCTGAAGTCGTAACTTAGATTGTCGCCGTTGGGGTCTGTCCCGACAGCCGTGACGACGACTAAACCACCACTTTTAGTGACAATTCTCGTCTTCACATTGTTTTGTTGTACCAACAAATTCACGCGAGGTGCTAAATTCCCTTCTTTAATAACAACGGTATGTTGATTCTTTCTGCCTATTGCCACTTGCTCTGAGCTGTCCAAGGATACAATTAACGTTTCGATATCCTCCTCATTAGCGTCCTGTGTAATAATGGCCGCAATTTCCCCCTCTACACCCTCGTTAATCGTAAGAACCCCTGCAAGTAAATTGTGATCACTACTGTCACTTGTGCCAGAGATGGAATAATTAACTTGTACTGGATAGCTCGCAGACGTTCCATTTAAGCGAATAGGGATGCGTATCGTATTGCCTTCACTTGCGAATTGCCTAGCCGGGATGAGGATTAAAGGTTTTATTGTGAGCGCTCTCACCACGCCATCGGTTCCAACATTTCCCGATTTATCAATCGCGCCCCAGGAGAAGGAATGTTGTCCCGGTCTATAACCCTGAACAAAGGCTTCAGTCGCCAAGTCGAAGATCATCGGGGATAAAACACCATCAAGATTATCAACTGCCTCAACATCGGTGGCACTAGGTGATGTTAAGTAGCCAGTTGAATCAATTGAGTAGGAAAGTGAACCACCAGATACGGTAGGCGCAATATTATCGACGACGCCTGAGGATTTTATCAGGTCACCTTCGAGGGTTAGTGCAACGTTTCCTTCCGCAGTTTTAGCCACTAAAATAATGTCTTCGAAATCGCTAGCCGTCAGTGATTGAGGATTCCCCGCGCTACCACTTTTGAAAAAATCACCAATAGACAAACCACTGGTTATGCCTCAACTGATGATCCCAATACATCAAAAATCACATATCCTGCCAAGTTGAAGGCACCGCTAACCACCATAGAGGTAAAACTGGATGCTGATTCAAAAAGGATTTCTAAACTGGCACCTGCCCTTACCACTAAATCGCCTACTATGGATAAGATGCCATCGCCTGTCGTCCCTCCCTTAGCATCCAAACCAGGCATGAGCCTCGCGCCGTTTTCAAGAGTGATATTGCCTTGATAGTCGCCGCTACCTGCGACTATTCCTCCATTCACTTGGAAACTTGTGAATGAAGCAATACCATTGACAATGTTTATGCCCGCGTCTTGTATCCATGTACCTACACTATTAAACATTGCATCAGCCGTGACTGTGAATGTGCCCATGTTCTTTAAAATACCAGTATTGTTTAGCGTGGTATTTTCAAGCGTGACACTTCCTTGAGTTGTTAGAGTTGAATCGACAAGGTTTTCATGTGTGCCAGCACCCGCCAGAACGGAATCTTTTAACACAACATTTTTAAAGTTTACGCGGCTGCTGTCTAAGGCCGAAATTCGTCCTCCACCTTGGACCGAGAGATCTGTTAGTTGCAAGCTGCCGGGGCCTTCGCTTATGACATTGCCAAAGTTGGATAACGTATTCCCGGTGATCACTAATGATTGCTCTGCAGAATCTGTGAGTGCTTTTAATTCTCCATCTCCACCTACCTTTATATCAACAGAAGTAATTGATCCATATCCGTTTAAACTGCCGTCAATTATATTTAGACTACCTTCAGATATTGTTGTGTTCTCAATTTTAACATTGACACTAGTACTGCGGCCGGTCGCACCCACGGTAATGAGGCCATTACCTACGATTTCAACTCGATCTCCATTGGGCAGCGTTTCAGTCGCCACTTCATTTACAATACTGCTATCGCTTAAGACACTAGAGATATCGGTAAATTGCAATTCACCAGCGTTAAAAATGGAAACATCTTTGAAGGTATTGTTATTAGAGAGCCCTGAATTTTCACTTTCTGGTCCCGCTACTTTGAATAAACCACTATTGAAAACACTTAGACTATCGAAATGTGTGGCCCGCCCTGTGGTAAATAAAGCTTGTTTGGCAACGCCTACAATACCACCCGTGACGCTGACCGTGGTTAAACTGAGCGTGCCCGTTTTACTACTCAAAGCGGCACTATCCGATTGGGTAATGAACATACGATCTAATGTTAATGTACCACCAAAAGCTTCTATCAAGCCTGTATTTGAGACCGCCGCATCTATCGTTTTCCCTTGTAGTATGCCCGACCCATAAATTTCATTTCTTCTGTCGTTATTTAAGATATCTAAGGAGTCAAATACAAGCCTAAGTGTGTTATCCCCTACTTGAGTCATATGCAATTTCGATGTTTCTCCACTCAGCGTCAGTTTTCCTGCACTAACCAACATCGCTGAGTTTCTTGTCAAGAGGTTCAATTCTGAGACATTACCAATGGTGATATCGCCGAGTAGAACGGATCCATCCGTCAGTGAGTCTAACGTTAAGGTGCCGCCAAAAAAATCATTTACCCTGCCTATTTCTGAAATCCCCTTTAGAAATCCTCCGTCTGTCAATTGATCCGCAGTACAACTTGAACATTCATCGTAGATAATGGCTGATTGAGAAGAGGCATTAATAATCGCTATATGGGCATCGTTAGTGATTTTCTGAATAGCGGTATCCATCACGATCTGGCCATTTCCTTGTACGAGGAGGTTGTGGACAACAAAATCGAGCGTAACGAGGTTTCCATCTATGTCTTTGGACGGCCCAAAAATGTTAGTGCTATTGAGTTTCAATATGCCATCGGTTGTCGCGCCCAAGAACCCATTTGTGCCGGTTGCTTTTTTGATTTCGCCATCAACCACCAATTCCCCACCTTCTGCCAGGATGAGCCCTAGGTTCAGAATGCCGCTTGATGTTGCACGTAAAGTACCATTGCCGCGAATGGTCGCAACATCGAGCAATGGCAGTCCGAACTCACTGTCTATTTCTGCGGAGGGCGTAGACGTAAGATCAATTCTGCTAGCACTCAGTGTTGAATTATCGAGGATGATGAGAGATGTCGTTTCAATAAAGAATCGCTCACCTCTTATCACACTGGACTCTATCAAGGTGAGACTTGCATTATCCTTAAGCCCGATGACTTCTTCAGCAAAGCTTTTTCCATCAAAGATAATTGTGCCACTACCTTGTAAAGTCAGATCAAGATTATCTAGCGTGATATCTCCTGGAATAGGGTTAAATTGTTTGAGTGGCTCTTCGAAAACCAATGTTGAGCCGTTGTTGATGGTAATTTTACTGCCGGTGTTTCTAAAGTCGATTGTCGAACCCGGTTGGAATACAAGGTTCCCAATCGCGCCACTTTCGGTATCACCGATTTGAATCTCCCCTCTATTGACCAGACTACTTTGATTCAACATGTTGATGGTCGCGCTTTCTCCTGCGCCTGCGCCCGCGATTACGACTGAGCCATCATTCAAGATGTTAGTCAGAACGGTATTTGATGTCCCCTGTAGATTTAACACACCAAAATTTACGAGTGTTTGGTCATCCAAACTTACGTCAGAAACCGTCTGAATATTATTTTCTATCGTCAGCATGGAATTGATGGTGAGCTTATCTAGGATCCTAAGATTACCAGCGACAACCTCAGCTGCATCCAAAATAATATTCTCTGATGTCAGCGTTCCGCTGAAACTAATTTTGCCATCGCCACTCAGATCTTGATTTTTTAATATCGTATTTTCAGCATTAAACTGGATAGAGTTACTTTTGTTTAGTGCAATAATGCGGCCTCGGTGATCTGCTCGGGCTGTAAAGTTCAGCTCCCCGCTGCTTGAGTTGAAGACAATGCTAGATGGCGTGTTCGCCGTTCGAATTGTGCCCTCCATAACGGACTGTTCTCCGCTATGGTTAATCGTCAATGCGCCGTCTTGAAGGCAGAGCGCTTGTCCTGTTGCATCACGTGGGTCATTACTAAAACATGATAGATTCGAAGATTGTAAAGTGCTTGAAGCGCGAATGTTCAAGGTGTCACTGTTGATGGTGCCAGAGCCTGTTACATTATGTGATTGAATGTCAATATCACCGCTGAGTGTTCCTCCCGCCAAGACTACTCGGTTAGTCCCTATGCTGCCTCCGGTAATGGGTGCGTGCAATTCAAGTGAGCCTTCAGACAGTACATAAATTACGCTACTATTATTAAAGGTCGTGACAGCATCGCCCTTGGATTGTTTAAGGGATCCGAAAATATTTAGATCGCTCGCACCAATATAGTTTCCTATTTCAAAGTTACCATCTACCTTGATAAAATTTCTCGGATTGCGCTGACTGATTTCTACCGCTCGCCCGACATTCGAGCCTGTCCCCCCAACGATTCCATTATCCCAAAGCTCAGCACTGGACCAAGAAAAAACACCCTTTGATAGCGCCAACAATGGGGATACGTCAATCGTAAAGCTGGGTGCACAATTGCTCACACAGTTAAAGCCGGTGACAGAGAAGGAATCATCAAATAGCGGCGTTAACTCCCCTGAAAGCAGCTCCAATCTAATCGGGTCACCATTGCTATCGGATATAAATGGACCAAAGGAAGGCCCAGGATTGAAATCAAAGAATAAGCCGGATACTTCAAAGGCCAAACTACCGGTTAGCGCTGTTCTGTTTTTTAAATTGACTAAAGGAGCATCTACCCATTGGTTGTTGGCATCGAAATGTCCTGCGCCGAGTGTGATATCCAAGCCACTAGAGGCAAGGCTTTCGCTCCAGAGAATGGCAATTCTACTGCTTTTAACATCAATAAATTGTCCTGCGCTAACAGATTCTGGCGCTTTACCGTCAACACGCACAAGCACTGTTTGTGAGAATTGAACTCTTTGATTGATGCTTTGACTCAGGTCAAAATTTTGCGTAATGCCAAAAGCGCCGGTGAGGTCTATATCGAGAATTTCTACATTGATAGACGCTATACCAAGAGAAATATCAAATTCTAAAGGTGGTATCACCTTCAAACTGCTTAGAAACGCATCAATATCAAAAGTCAATTCTACAAATTCATCGCTGCCAGCACTGGTAATATTTGTCTCACAGGAACGATCAGCAGGGTCACTACAGACCGCGATACCGACAGTTGCGATGTCTGGAAGTCGTGCACTGGCTGTCACTGCATCAGCCACCGCGCCTAAAAATCGAATAGCCAATTCTTGCTTTTTCTCTTTATCTTCTTCTCGTTTTTCTCCCTCGGTCAGGGAATCTGGATCTCTGTTTGTGTCTTCTCTAACTTTTGCTCGTAATTCCGCAGCATTGACCGCAGCTTGAAGGCCTGCTCCCTTTGCCGCACTAACGGCTTGTAAAAGCGGTAGGATTTCAAATTTCCCGCTGCCATCTGCGTTTATGCCAATCAATCTTTGTGGATTGTCTGTGAGTAGATTTAGCGGCGTTCCTGCTAAATCAAACTGAAGGAGTGTTTCGTCGTCTAATGAGGCCAATACGTTGAACACAAGATCGGCTCTTAGTACGACATCAGGAAATTCGGTAATGACCACCCCTCTGTTAAACTGATTAATGAGATCAATGTTAACCCATTTTCCGACAGTGAAATCCGCAAAGTTATAGGCGATGCCGTTGGTGTAGTCTAAAGTGGTGTCGATGGAACCAGATGATAGTTCAAGATCAAATATAACCCCTGCACTTAAGTTAAATTCAAGCTCTAAACCCGCAACATCCGCATTGATGTTTAATCTCTCAACTAGATCTTCGTTAATTTTGATGTCTTTTTCTTCACCCGTACCCCACATGCTTTGGTCATCGGATTGGTATCTTGTTGTCACAGTTTGTTCGGCTGCTTCACCCACAAAAGGAGTCGAGAGTATAAGCGTGCATGTTAAATAGATGAGATAGGGCTGAACTTGATACGTACTCTTCATGTTTTGGTATGGACCTCGTAGTGTAGGGACAAAAAATCGAGCAACAAAACAAATTGTATGAAAACTAACCAGTATTAGATTGCATTTCTTCTTTCAGGGGTTGAAATCTGAAGTGCATCATCCAACCTAGTAAAAGAAGAAGCTAGCCGTCGGTAATAGATGACGTGATAATGAGAACACACCCACAACTGATATAAACAACGATGCCAGATTTCAGCACTAAAGAACAGCAGGTTTAGACAATGAGAGATGTCTTAGCTGGTCGGTGTTAGCCAGCCTATGTTTTGTTAGCCTAATGCACGTAAAGCCCAATCAATAAGGTATGAAACCGTTTATCCATTATCTTGAAGTAAACACTGGCAGCAAGGCATCAACTGACCTAGTGCAATTTTACCAGACGCTTGAAATGAGGGTCAGAGGAGGGTGCAAAAAGGTTAAATTTGACACTTCAAGAACATTTTTAAATTGTCACTTTATAAGTAGTTTCACGCTACCCCTAGTGCATTACAAGTACTCAAGTTTCTTCGTCGGAAGGAATAGTCGTTTTCGACCGTCGTGTTGGTATAGATACTCAAAGCCATACCTTTCATAAAACTGAGAAAACTCGTCGTTTAAACAATCCACTACTACCGCAGTTGCTGGTAGCTGTTTCGTTATAACCCTAAGCCGTTGCAGCGCCTTAACAAGTGTTATCTTACCAAAACCTTTACCTTGTTCTTCTTTGTGGACACCCATTTGTGCAATCAACTGAACAGGTACTGGATACTTGCCGTGGATGGCGGTGGTGGCAGGTAATACCCATGTTGCGCTGAGGTGAAGCTCCATATACTTTGCGGCACGTTCTTGAAAGAAAATGTTTGGTTCATCTTCCTCGCAATCGAACGATTTTCTGTCATGTGAACGCTTATCCAGTTGGACAAAAGTTTTCAGCCAATTCAACTAAAACCCTTGCTCTTTGGTAAATTCAGCTGCGTTCTGCAGCGCCTGATTGGGAGTGTTGTCTGATGCAAGGCAAGCCGCAAAGAACTGATCAAACACAACATCTTCAAGTGTCATGCGCTCATACTTGGCAATCACCTTCTCAGCCCTGCTTTTGGCGATATTGAGAACGAAGTCAGTTAATGACAGACCTTGAATAGCTGCCGCTCTTTCAATGGCGCTCTTGATTTGATCATCAGTTCGAACTTCTATTCGTGCCGCTATAGCCATTTCGTTCTCTCCAAGTTTGCCCGCTTACAAAACAACAGTTACACGTAACTATGACAAGAGAAGGACGCATTACAGGCAACTTAGCATTGGCTACAGTACTTTTAACGGCAGGTTATGTTGAGTTCTCTATCGTTGGGGATTCTAAAGATCCTGCCTCTTGGGCATTGTACGAATGCCGCAAGACAAGTCTATGAACCGCGAAAAGTACAGTATTTCGAGACTCCGGGTCGCTATCCTCAACGAAGCAAACCCGCCATGTATATTTGTAACGCACAAGCTTGTTCAGCTCCGATATATCGTAGTGAAAACGTTGCGACTGAGGCACAAAAATTTATTGGTCTCAATTAGGATTTTGGGTCAAGGACACAGGGCAGCGGTATGATCAAATGATTAATAATGCCAAGGCGGTATAGTAGTCAATGCGATTGCCGATCCGACGAACCAAGAGACGATCCAACAATCGTCATTCGCTTCAGGCAGAACGGTATCATTCGCTGGGAAAGCAATACCCCTTGTACGTTCTGGCATTATTCACTCTTGAATTCAGCTAATGATTTGCAACGGGTTATCAATCGCCTATGGAGGCTTGATCCATGTTAGTGATGGGCGATGAATCTTGTTCTCATCTGCGTTACCCTGCACTAGTTGAACCTAAGCAGTTTTATTTTCCAAATGGAGTACCCAGCCTTGAATAGAACGATCTATTTTGTGTTAATCCTTACCATGCTCAGTGGATGCGCCAAAGAAGAGAGTGTTACGTGGACGCTTGACGAATCGAGCTTACGCCATCTTTCCAGTGGAAATGTCATTGGTGTGACAGGGGAGTATGAGGGAAATGCGTGGCTTGGATTACCTTACGCAAAGGCGCCCATCAATGCGTTGAGATGGCGAGCGCCTCAAGCTGTTGAAAGTTGGCAAGAGGATCGAATAGCGGATCACTACGGCAATGTTTGTACCCAGTTTGCCGGTAGTGCTGGGGGCGAGCCAGGTGAGCGAGGCACTGTTGTCGGTTCAGAAGATTGTTTATTCTTAAGCGTCTACGCCCCGGTTTTATCGGGGACAGAAAAATTACCGGTTATGGTGTGGCTTCACGGGGGTAGTAACAGACATGGCGCAGGCTCTTTCTATGATGGGTCACGACTCGCCTCAGAACAAAAAGTCATTGTGGTCAGCATCAACTATCGACTGGGTCCCTTCGGTTGGTTCAAGCACCCTTCATTGAATAGTGACGGGGATTTATTGGATAAAAGCGGCAATTATGGCACCTTGGACATTCTGAGTTCACTCGCTTGGGTTCAGGACAACATCGGCGAATTTGGCGGTGATAAATCAAATGTCACACTCTTTGGGGAGTCAGCTGGCGCCTTTGATATTTTAAGCCTGATGTTGAGCCCATTGTCCGAGGGATTATTTCACAAGGCGATATCACAAAGCGGTGGCATCAGTATCAATCCTATTAGTAGCGCCATGAATTACGCTGATGACGACGGCCATGAATTCAGCTCACAACAGGTAGATTTGTATCTCCGCGTACAAGATGGCAGCGCCGAGAATCTGGTCAACGCAAGAACTCAGGTTGAAGCACAAGATGACAAAATGAGATCGAACTACCTCCTCGACAAAAGTGCTGAAGAGGTAATGATGGCCTACGGTTTTGGTAAAGACCAGCCTGCTGGTCGCAGCGTAAATGTCATTGCAGATGGACACGTATTACCAAAAGTTGATCCGGTAGAAGCATTTTCGGATAAGAACGCGCATATGAATATCCCTCTCTTAATCGGTACCAATCGAGACGAGATGAAGCTCTACCTTTTTGGTAATCCCGATTTTGTGGACACTTATTTTTCTTTTTACCCCGTCATCAAGGATGAGGATTTCTATGAGGCAAGCGCCGATTATTATACTCGTATGTGGAAGTACAATGGTGTTGATCGAATTGCAGCAGCGATCTTAAGTAGTGGCCAGAAATCGCCTGTATGGGCATATCGATTTGATTGGGATGAGCAAGCAACACCGTTAGGCATCGCACTTAACAAACTATTGGGTGCAGGTCACGGGATGGAGATCCCGTTTGTTTTCGGGTTTACCAGTAAAAGTGAAATTTGGACGCGCATGTATGATGAAACAAACAAAGCAAGTAGAGAGAAGCTATCTTTCACAATGAGAAATTACTGGGCAGCCTTCGCTTATTCAGGTAACCCTAATCATGGACTAGATGATCAAAAGCAGGTCAATCAAGACAAGAACTGGCTCCCCTGGGGCGCAGACTCAAGAGCACAATATATGGTATTTGATTCTGATCAAGGCGGGGGACTTAAAATGAGCTCTAACATTGTTACTATGGCGAAGATCGCATCAGATATTGAAACTGATAGCCGGCTGGCCTCAACTAAACAAAAATGTGAAATATTTTCTGGCCTCACACAGGGTGAAAACAAAGACTGGCCGGTTTCTGCGTACGCAGAAAAGTTGGCAGGTAGATGTGCAGACTATCCGCTATAAACAATAAGTCATCGCTGAGCTCTTAGTTAATTTATTGGCCATCTAGCTCTTGGCCATGTAATTCTTGGCCATGTAAGAGTGCCTGCATTTGGTTTAAATATCCTATCCAAGCTACCCGCCCGACTTTGCTCAGTAAAACCAAGGTGAGAGGTTTTCGCCCCTCAAATTGTTTGTTGATTTTAATATAACCAGCATCTTCTAGCTTTGACAGATGAGTCGAAAGGTTTCCATCTGTACTGTTGGTTTTTTCTCTCAATGTCACAAAGCTTGCCGAACCAACACTGGCCAAATAAGCCATCAAACCTAGCCTCAATTTTCCGTGAATAATTGGATCCAGATCGTTTGTACCGAAGACACTCATTGTGTGATTTTTCCTTGGGATGCTACCGAGGCAATGGAGATAAACAGGCATGCAAAAGCTGCGATCAGGTAAATCGTGGGACTTAAAAGAAAAGGAAACATCCCTATCGCAAACAGAAAACTTAACCCGGAGACAACTCCGCTCTTACGATTCATCGTCAACGTGCCAATAACGCCGATCACGATGCCATAACATATTAACGCGACCGGCAATATGACATTAAATAACCACAAAGGAAGGTCAAAGCCCGAGGTGGCAATCACACTGCCTATGGTAAAAGTCAGTATCCCGAAGCTGGATAGCATCCATGCGATGCCCCCGACTTGAGAATTAACAGAATTAGCTCCTGGGCTGTTTTCACCTTTTTTGACCAGTACATAGGTACCAATTGACCCAATGACACCGTAGATCAACCACACCCACCCTATATTATGGATCGCCAGAGGCAGGCGATCGGTCAAAGTGGCCCAGTGTACTAACAACATCACAAATGTTAGGTCTCCCCACCAAACGCCGATTATACCCCCGGCAATGGGGGCCTTGCGGCCATCTTCTGCCATCTGTTTCATATAGGAAATTTCGTCTTGTAACTGAGTGTTCGCCATAGCTTTCATCCAAAGTACTTTGTATTTAAAAGTACTTTGAGTGAATTTGATGTCAAAGTCAAGCGATAGGCCCTCACTCAGGTAATCGCACATTAACACCCCATGACCCAACCCTGGTTAGGACAGGTAAGCCGGTTAAAGCTTTAACCGCCGACAGAGAAGGATTTTCATTAAACGCAGCAGTCGCCTGCCAGCCTTATCAACGAGAACGATTAGAGCGCTTGTAACTAGGCGTCCCCGCCGATATGTCACGCGATCGCCTGTTTGCCTTGAGCACTTGACCATTAGAACTGACGGCAAGATCCAGTATAAGCTAAAGAATCCATACAGAAGGGGCCGCCTGCGGACGGTACAACCCATGTATTGTTTTCCCCACTTGATTTTCTGAGCAAGCTTGCGGCGCTGATTCCACGGCCTCGTTACAATTTAGTGAGGTATCACGGTGTCCTCGTACCCAATTCGAAGTTGAGAAGTTGTATTGTTCCAAAGCAGCGTAAAAAACCGAAGAAAAAGGGCAAGTCAGGGGAAAAAGACCATGCTTCCCTTATGCCCCAATCTGAGGACGACCTGCTTGCCCCATTGACCTGGGCACAACGGATAAAAGCGTGTATTTCGGATGATGGGGCCGCCTCCGGATTACTCAATGTCTAAGATGCGGGGGAACTATGTGGGTTATTCGGGGGGCCGCCTAAGTATATCACTGATCCTGCTGTTATCCAAAAAATTCTCAATCATTTAAGAGGACCACCACGCTCGAAACCAGCGTATAGCATAGCCACGACTTAAGTCAGGCATCTCAGCCTTATTGTCCACACAAGAAACAATTCGGTAAACCCTACTGCCTTCAGAAAAACCTTTGTAAGATAAGACTCAATACCCTGTAAGCCATTGATGTAATCCCGCTACAGCTTAAAGATATTTT
>JAESSY010000042.1 GCA_016763855.1 Pseudomonadales bacterium | reverse complement strand
GATTCTCCCTTTGTTTATAGTATTTTTTCGCAGAAACATTATAACAAATTTAGAGAGTTTCAGGCCTTACTTTTTAGTTCTTAACGGGACAGCAGTGGTTGCGGGTATAGAAATTGAAAACACGACTAATGCCGATGTTTTTGACAATGTGGCAACTAACAATACAGGTGGTATTCTGATATTCAACATGCCGAATTTACCCCAGCCAGGCTCCAAGACAAGGGTTTTTAACAATTCTGTGTTTGCAAATAATACGGATAATTTTGCCCCTGAAGGTACAGCGGTTGCAAGTGTTCCGGCGGGTTCAGGTGTGGTGATAAATTCCAACGATCTAGCAGAGATTTTCGATAACGATATCAAGGATAATGCCACTGCAAACATCATAATTTCTAGTTACTTTGCCACGGGATATTCTGACAGCGCGACTTCTGACGCCTTTGATCCATACCCTGAAGCAATCTACATTTACGGTAATCGTTTTTCAGGTGGCGGAGATAACCCAGATGGCGTGGCGCTAAAAGCTTTGAAGGTCGCGATGTATGGATTAACAGGAAGTCTTCCTGACATATTGTGGGATGGTTACCAAAATAAAGCCCTGCTTGTAGAGGGGAAGATGCCTACAGAATATTCTATTTGTATTGCGAACGGTGATGCTAAGTTACTGAATGCCGATTTGCCTAACGGTAGTAAAAATGTCAGTGATGATATGTCTGCACATCTTTGTACCTTGCCGAAATTGTCCGCGATTAACCTAAGCTTCGACTAAGATGAATCGAAACTCAGTTGGTCTTGTAGTATTTTTAGTACTATTTGTTCTGGTGCTGTCTGGATGCCAAAAAGATGTGACCCTTTTTGAGAAAGGGTCTTTTCCCAAGCGTTTGTCTGAATGGAATGTTTTTTTTGTCAAAAACAATAGTCTTACTTTGAATGAAGGTGTTGTCGCCTATGATCTAAATACACCATTGTTCACAGATTACGCCCACAAATTAAGAACTATCTGGGTGCCCGCAGATAAAAGCGGCACTTATTCCGAAAATTCGGATATTGAGTTACCGATTGGATCGATTGTAACGAAAACTTTTTTCTATCCAAGAAACGGTGAACAACTTCTAATGACAAATGATGAGTCGAGTGATTTCAATAGTGTTGGCTTAGATATGGCTAATGTTAGATTGATTGAGACAAGACTGATGGTCCGGCTGGAAAATGGTTGGCAGGGTCTTCCTTATGTATGGAATGAAACTCAAGATGAAGCTTTTTTGGAAATTGCGGGAGATGCGATATCACTCAATCTGTCTTCTGCTGATGGTAATAAGAAAGTTCGATACGACATTCAATATTCAATCCCTGATTTTAATCAGTGCCAGGCTTGTCATATTGAAAATCTTAAAACAAAAGAGATGGGGTTGATTGGGGTAAAAGTCCGGCATCTCAACAAGGCCTATTCTCATTTGCATAAGAGTCTTGATCAATTGGAGCATATGGTTAAGCTAGGTATTTTGAGTGAGTTACCGAATACTTTGCCGATGAATTCGGATTGGAAAATTTCACATTCAAATCAAACTGAACTGAATCATAAGGCACGTAGTTATTTGGATATTAACTGCGGGCATTGTCACAATCCAACGGGTGCAGGCGATACATCGGGGCTTTTCTTGCACATGGGAGAGACCAACCTCCTCAAATTGGGTCGATGCAAGCCGCCGGTTGCTGCGGGGCAAGGAACAGGCGGCCGACTCGTGAGTATACAGCCAGGTGATGCTGCAGGTTCGATATTAAGCTACCGTATGCAAAGTCTGGATTTGGGCGCAATGATGCCGGAGCTGGGACGTAGTACGGTTCATATTGAAGGAGTTCAAGTTATAGCGGAATGGATAGATGCGATGGAAGGGGGTTGTTAACTTTTCTTGATTGTCATGGAAAAAATGATCCCGATCTCAAACAATAGCCACATGGGGATAGCAAGTAGTAATTGAGAGATGACATCCGGCGGTGTTAATAACATGGCCAAAACAAAACAGCCAACAATTACATAGGGGCGTTTCTTGCGTAAACTCTCGACACTGCTTGCGCCTGTCCAAACGAGTAATACTGTGGCGATGGGTATTTCAAAAGCCAATCCGAATGCGAAAAACAATTTGAGCACAAAATTTAGGTAGTGATTAATGTCTGTCATAATTTCGACTCCGACGGGCGTGACACTGGCGAAAAAGCTAAATACGAGCGGAAAGACGACGAAAAAAGCGAATGCGATACCAGCGTAAAACAAAATGATACTTGAAACTAACAATGGCAGTGCAAGCTTTTTTTCATTGTTAAACAGGCCGGGTGCGACAAAGCTCCATATCTGATAGAGGATATAAGGCATTGCCAAGAATACAGAAAAAACCAGACTTAACTTGAAAGGGGTCAGGAAGGGAGAGGCCACTTCCGTTGCAATCATGGCATTGCCTTCAGGCATGTATTTTCGAATGGGTTCAGAGATAAAAGTATAAATATCATTTGCAATGTAAAAAAGCGGCAAGAAAACGATAATGATTGCGATCAGGCATTTTAGAAGTCTTGAACGTAGTTCTATCAGGTGTTCGACGAGGGGCTGACCATCTTCTGAATCTTTGTGGTTTTCAGGCTGGCTTGTCACTGGGGCTCTCTACTGTGCTCTTTTCTGCCGATTCGTTCTCGGCTATGTTGTTTTTGGATGTGGGTTTGGTATCAATCGGCTCAGAGTAAGTGGATTTAATTTCATTCTGGGTCTCTTGAATGTCTTTCTGGACGTCGTCAAAAATATTTTCTAAGTGTTGTCGCCCTTCATCTAACTCTTTCATGATGGTGTCATTGTGTATCTGTTGGCGTATTTCATCTACGCCAATTTCCTGTTCAATTTCAGTTTTTATGTTGGCGAAGTTTTTCTTGATTTTCCCCAGCCATATCATGATGGTGCGTACCGTTTCCGGTAAGCGTTCTGGTCCTATTACTAATAAGGCGACTACGCTTGCGAGCAGTAGCTCAGGGAATCCTATGTCAAACATTGGGTTTCTTAGCTATTCTTCTCTTGTTGTGAAGCTTCATTTGTTTCATTTGTTTCTTTTGTTTGTGTCGTTTGATTAGCTCCTGGAATCTGTGAGGGCTCATCAGCTTCTAATTGGGTATTTTCGGTATCGGTTTTATTTTCGTCCATTGCGGACTTAAATCCCTTTATTGCAGTGCCAAGATCACTGCCAAGCGATTTCAGTTTTGTTGTTCCAAAAAGCAGCAATACGATAACTGCGATAATCATGAGTTCAGTAACGCCAAAAGACATAATGTTTCTCCGTTTTCAATATTGGTGTTCTTGTAAATAGTTCTAGTAAAATGGCACTTAAAAATAGCGCTTGTAACCTGCCTAATTAACGCGCCGCCTTTTCTATTAGCCCCGATGTGCCGAAGCGCTTATCCAACTCCTGCAGAAGTTCATTTGTCCCGATGTCGAGATGACTTAGCATGACTAAAGAGTGGAACCAAAGATCAGCTGTTTCTTTAATTAGGTTCTCTCTCTCTGCACTGTTCGGAGCCGAGTTTTCTGCATCTTTAGCCGCCAAAATAGTTTCGATACTTTCTTCGCCCACTTTCTCGAGAATCTTGTTTAAACCCGCAGCATACAATCCAGCTACATAAGATGAGTCACTGGCTGCGGCCTTTCTTAGTGTTAGCACCCTAGACAGGCGATCTAGAATGTCACTGCTGTCTCCCACCTTAGGCTCACTCATTTTTTGTAAATCTCCTCGGGCGATTTGATGACCGAATCGGTGACGTGCCATTCGCCATTCTTCAATACTCTGAAAAAGCAGGATTCACGTCCAGTATGGCAGGCGATATTCCCAACTTGTTCGACAATTAATGTTACCACATCGCCATCACAGTCGAGTCTGATTTCACTTATCCACTGTTGATGTCCGGATTCTTCGCCTTTACGCCAGAGTTTCTGTCGACTTCTGGACCAGTAGACTGCCCTACCTGTTTCGACCGATTCGATTAGTGCTTCCTCATTCATCCAGGCGAACATCAATATTCTGTGGCTATTCGCATCCTGTGCGATGACTGGAATGAGACCTCGATCAGTGAATGTGAGTTCGGATAGCCAACTGGGATTATTCATGTTCGTATAAACATCCAATAGATTCCAAAGCTACCAAGCACTGATGCGCCAATCAGTGCTTCTTGTTGGGTCGCAAGTCCCGTAAGGGGCAATGTGGTTCCCATTAATGCCGCAACTAATGCCATCGCACCGAGTCTGCCAGAGGATCTTTGAGACTTCAGCTCGGCATTTAATGTTTTTAGGAGTTTAGTTTGTTCTTGATTATTTTGTCCCATGGCTTTTAATTCATACATAGCATTCATCGCAAGTTCGGGTACGTCAGGTAAATGTTCCAGCCACTGAGGCGCATTTTTGCTTATACGTTTAAATAGCCCATTGATACCCATACGTTCTTTCATCCACTTTTCCATATAAGGCGCCGCAGTTTCCCAAAGGTCTAAGTCGGGATAAAGCTGTCGACCCATACCTTCAATATTAAGCAGGGTTTTCTGGAGAAGAACGAGTTGGGGCTGAACTTCCATATCAAATCGTCTGGCTGTTTGAAACAGACTTAATAAAACACGTCCAAAAGAAATATCTTTAATGGGTTTTTGAAAAATAGGTTCACAAACGCTTCTAATAACAGATTCAAATTCTCGAACATCCGTATCGGGCGGTACCCAACCACTTTCAACATGGAGGCGTGCTACCTCGTGATAATCCTGGTGAAAAAAAGCAAGAAGATTCCGCGCAAGATAACTTTTATCATCTTCTGTTAACGAGCCAATTATTGCGCAATCGAGCGCAATATAGTTGGGATATTCAGGATTAGAGATATCAATAAAGACATTACCGGGGTGCATGTCTGCGTGAAAAAAGTTGTCTTCAAAAACCTGAGTGAAAAAAATCTCAACACCCAGGTGAGCAAGCTCTCTCATGTTAACTTTGGCTTCTCGCATACCTTCTATATTAGCGGAACTTAATCCGTAGATTCTTTCCATCACCATGACATTTTCGCGGCATAGATCAAAATACACTTTGGGTACGTAAAGTTTGTTTCGCCGATTATCTGCATCTACCCAGTTTTTACGCAATTGATGAGTATTAGCGGCTTCCAATTGCAGGTTTAACTCATCGAGTATGGTACGTTCGTAATCCGCGACAATCTGATCAGGGTGTAGGCGAGCGGCATCTTTCCAGAAACGAAGCAAGATGGCAGCGAGGGCATGCATGACTTGCAAATCTCGTTTGATCACCAGCTCAATATCAGGTCGAATAATTTTGACAACAATTTCTTCGCCTGATTTAAGGGACGCAGTATGCACTTGCGCAAGGGATGCTGATGCTAAAGGCTTATCGACGAAATTATCGAAGATTGAATCGATATCATCTTCAAGGGCTTTCTCTACTATTTGTCTTGCTATGGTTGGGTCAAAAGGAGGTACTTGATCTTGCAGCTTTTGCAATTCGTCGGAAGTTTCTGTTTCAAAGAGGTCTCGACGGGTAGACAGAATTTGTCCAAATTTTACGAAAATGGGGCCGAGGGTTTCAAATGTTAATCTTAAGGACGCCGCTGCAGAGCCTTTGGGGGGCGGTATGATTTTGATCGGAAAGAGAATAACTTTCGCCCAAAGGGGCATTTTGTCCCTAGGAATTAATCGATCTAGCCGATGGCGACAACAAATGAAAAATATGTAACAAACTCGTAAAATATGCATTTACTGTCTGCTCTTTCTGCCCGTGTGAATAGCTGCGATTCCATTGATCAGATTGTGGTAATCACACTTTACAAAACCTGCTGTTTCCATCAGAGATTTGAGTGCTTCCTGATCGGGATGCATCTGGATTGATTCTACCAAGTATTGGTAACTCTCACCGTCTCCGGTGAGTTTCTTCCCAATCTTTGGCCAAAAACGAGTGAATGTGTCGTAAGCCTTTTTCACTATCGTGTTTTGAGGGGTTGAGAATTCAAGGACGACTAATCGTCCTCCGGGTTTTAATATTCGAAGCATGGATTTCAATGCTTCATCCTTTCGCGTCACATTTCTTAAGCCAAAGGCCATGGTGATGGCATTCACATAATTGTCGGGGAAGGGTAATTTTTCTGCATCTGCCTGAACGAAGCAAACGTTTTCCATGATGCCTTGATCAAGTAAGCGATCTCGACCTTGAGCCAACATGCTTTGATTGATATCACAAAGAATGATTTTTCCCTCAGAGCCCACCATAGGGGATAATCTGGCGCTTAGATCTCCCGTACCACCGGCTAGATCCAAAATGACATGGCCTCGTCTGGCAGATGTGAGTTCTGCTGTGAATTGCTTCATTAATCGATGACTGCCGAGGGACATAACATCATTCATCAGGTCATATTTACTGGCAACGGAATGGAAAACTTCCGCGACCTTGCCCGCTTTTTCAGCAATATGGATTTGTTGAAAGCCGAAATGTGTTTTTTCTTGATCAGTCATGTGCGCATTTTACGCTGATGCTGGTCAAGGTACTAGGGTAGAACTGATAATGTGGTTAATTACGCAGTTTATCAGCCAATGGCGATAAACTGCGGCTCTCTTGATTTACCAGCATCTTCAAGCTGCTTCAGATAGTCTTGCCACATATTCGCTTGATTTTGCCCCAGTTTGAAAAGGTATTCCCAACTAAAAATACCCGTATCATGGCCGTCTGAAAAATCAATTCGTATGGCATAGTGCCCTTGATTGACGATATCTGCTATTTTGACCATCTTTTTTCCGTGTTGTAGAACTGCTTGGTCTTTAGAGTGGCCCTGGACTTCAGCGGATGGGGAATTTACCCTCAGAAATTCGGCGCTCAATTTGAAGATGGTGCCATCCTCGTAAATTAATTCCAGTACACCGGATATTTGATGTAATTTTACTTCAGTCGGAATCATTAGAGTATATACCGGCTAAGATCTTCATCATCCGCGAGGTCTGCAAGATTGGCAGTGACATAATCCCCGTCGATAATAATGTTGTTGTCAGAAGTATCCCCTGCCTCAAATGATATTTTCTCAAGTAGCCTTTCAAGCACAGTATGTAATCGTCTGGCGCCAATGTTCTCAGTTTGTTCGTTGACCTTGTAAGCAATTTCAGCAATTTGCTTAATGCCTTCTGGGGTAAAGCTCAAGTCGACACCTTCTGTTTTGAGTAATGCCTGATATTGTTCTGTCAACGAAGCATCAGGTTCTTGCAGGATGCGCTCAAAATCTTCTACATTCAAGGCGCTGAGCTCCACACGAATTGGGAGCCGTCCTTGTAGTTCAGGTACAAGATCCGATGGCTTGCTAAGGTGAAAAGCGCCAGATGCGATGAAGAGTATGTGATCGGTTTTGACTATGCCGTACTTCGTAGAAATATTGCAGCCTTCAATTAATGGGAGTAAATCTCTTTGGACTCCTTCTCTTGAGACATCAGCCCCACCATGATCTGCGCGCTTGGCGACTTTATCAATCTCGTCTATAAACACAATGCCAGTTTGTTCTACGGCTTCGATGGCTTGGGTTTTTAAGTCATCGTCATTGATTAACTTGCCAGCCTCTTCTTCGGTTAATTGTTTGAGCGCATCTTTGATTTTTAAAGTTTTTGATTTTGTTTTACCCGGTGACATGGAGGAGAACATGCTCTGCAATTGGTTGGTCATTTCTTCCAT
>JAESSY010000041.1 GCA_016763855.1 Pseudomonadales bacterium | reverse complement strand
TGAGCATCTAAAATCTTATCCAATTGTAGATACTTGGCATAATTCATCGCTTGGTCTGATTTTGTCATTCGTTAAGAAGCCAATTTATTAATGCGTGTTTTATCCAGAAACCCAAGTATAGCATTTAGGTATTGTATGCGATTCTCTCCCTTATAGAACCCATGAACTTCTGTACTGTTTTCTGAAAGAACTTGCAAAATATTTTAATCGGCATACTATGTCGCCCACATTCACAGATCTCTCTCAATATGGAAGTCTATAAAACAACAATTCGAGTATCTACCAGCGAACCTATTAATCCGCTTGCAGGATACCTGCGTCTGTCGTTTGCGTACACATCTACGCAAAGCGTTGACAGCAGCAACAAAGGTATTCCAATAACCTGACGCACTTATAAAAAATATGAGTTCGGACGGTTGATAGACCTTCCGGACACAAGAACCCCGGAAGATCAAAGAAGGTCGCCGGGGTTTTTTTGGCCTCGGTAAAATAAAAATTAATAAATATATAGGGGCTTGGCATGTTTGATATTGCTGTATTTGCAAACCCTGCAAAACTAAAAAGAGATTTTTTGGCAACAACTGAGGTGAAGACTCAGGCTATGGGGCCTGAACTTCAATCTGAGTTCGATCAAATTCGGGAGGAAAACCCTTCAGTATTGATGACAGAGAATTTCTGGCTCGATTTTGTACGAACTTACAAGCAGCATCTGAGCTTGCTTGTGTTTGGGCGCGGTATAATGACGGTTCTCGTCCTGATTACCGTGTTTACGAGTGAATGGATACTGGATGAAACCAATACGATAGAGGCGGCAATCGGATTTCTGATTTTCTACACTGTCGTGCAGATTATCCTGAAACTGGTTAATGCCTGGACTGCGCTTTACCAGAGCCAATTGTTTGTTAACACACGTACTTTTGTCACCTTGCGGGTCAATACCAAATTGCTCCGAATGGGGCAGCTTTCCAGTAACGATTTTTCAACAGGTAATTTAAAGACACTGATTTCTTCAGATGTTTATCGAATTGCTGAGTTATTTCATGGTATCGCAAGAAATGGACTGCCTTGCATTTTAGCTTTGATTATTCTTGGCCCTGTGATTGTTTACTACATGGGCTTGCCGGGTGTGATTGCCATTGTTGTTGGCTTTGGCGCGATGCCTTTGTCATTTTGGTTGGCAAAATATATCCATAGCCAGGAAGAGTTGATTAAGCAAGAGGAAGACACGCTATCAACCATTATCGGCGAATGGGTCATCAATGTCCGTTTGTTGCGCTTTTTGGGTTGGGAAGCCTTGATGCGAACTCGGGTTGGTTCTCATGTACGTCAACTTGTCATTGAGTCGACGAAACAACATGGCGTTAATCTTATTAACTTTGGTGTGAGTGTTAGTTGGTGGTTGTTTCCTATTATCACCTTAATCGGTGCAAATCAGATGCTGGGCGGTGAACAAGACCTTGTAAAACTGTTTGCTAGTATCTGGATGCTAAATCACATCACGCTTTATATTCGATGGTTACCCGATATTTTTATCTCCTACGCATCGGCATCTGCTTGTGTGAAAAGATTGAATGCACTCTTCTTACACAGAGATATCATCGATGATCTAATGCCAGAAAGTGAAGACCTTGGTGACATGCCTAGACCTGTAGCATTGCACTTTAAACATGTCAGCTTTGCCTATGAAGGTGAAAAAGGACATGCATTGTCAGATATTAATTTGAATCTCGATTTGCAAAGCAGGGTTAGTCTTATTGGTCGCGTGGGCGCAGGCAAATCGACTTTATTGAAGTTGATATGTGCAGAGATCAAGCCGACTGCAGGGCAGATTATGGTAGAAATGGATGATGGTAAGCAAGTCGATTTATGGCATAAAAATATCTACCACCTCTACCGAGGGCAAATAGGCTACATGCCCCAGGAAGCTTATCTCTCTAACACCTCCCTTGCTGTGAATGTGTCTCTAGATACCTTTCATACTGAAGTTGATGTTATGCGGGCAATACGAATGGCCGAGCTTGAAGCTGATATTGGACATTGGGCAGCCGGGGCAGCGGAAGAAGTAGGAGAGACCGGCGTCAATTTGAGCGGTGGACAAAAGCAACGGGTCAATTTGGCGCGAGCATTGTACTCAGGTCGACCTTATCTGGTTTTGGATGATCCTCTAAGTGCAGTAGACATGGATACAGAAGCCACGTTGATGCAGACATTATTAAGTAACAGCGAAGGTTTTTTGCTTTGTAGCCATCGTTTAAGTGAATTGAGTAAAACTGATCGAATTCTGGTGCTTGAGGCCGGACACATTATTGAGGATGGAGCACCACAATCCTTAATGGAAAAACCGGACTCAGAATTTAACCGTCAACTGAAAGCGGGTGAAGAACTTAAGCCAGAACAGGAGGAGGATTGATATGGAACATAAGAATTTTGTCACCCCTGAAGAGGTAAGTGCAAAACAAGACAATATAAAAACCCTGGGTCGATTCATTTCGACCCTGACATTGCTCAGAAAAATATTGGTGCCGACTTTGCTGTTCATGATATTTGCAGCAGCGACGCCGCCTTATTTTCTATGGTTGATTGGAGAAATGGTGGACTGCTATGGCGCAGTGGGCTGTAGTGTCGAACATAACTTGTTAGGTTGGGAAATTGTCGTGCCTGCGACACTGTCGACATTAGTGATGATCACATTGGTGGCCATGTTTTGTCGAGTAGCAGCCTGGTCAGCTTTCGAACTTGCAGGGCAATGGTCCACACAATCGATACAGTCAGACATGATGTTGTCGATAAGCGAAGTGAGAACGACTTTCTTTGATGCCAATCCATCGGGTCGTCTGATTAATCGATTAGTTGGAGATTATGGGGTCTTAAGGCTTGAAGGCGTGATGACGCTCGGTGACACACTTAATGGTTTGATTGAAGTATTTTGTGTGGGTGTTCTGATTATGTTGGTGCATCCTATTGCGGGTCTTTTGATTTTACCTGTGGTTATGCTTTATGTTTTATTGCAGTCACAATTGGCACCGATGATGAGTCACGCGAGAGAAATCAGAGCCGTTAAAATTGGCGAGGCACTTCATAGGGAAACTGATTTGATTGAAGGCCGAACTATCTTTAATCTTTACAACAAGCAAAATAATTTGTTAGAGCGAATTCATGAGGCCTTTGGTGACTCAATGAATATTCAATTATTTTATTGTAGATTGATGAGTTGGGGAATGCTGTGGATGGGATTGATTTCCGCTTTTTATGCTGTTGTTGTCTATGGTTTTTTGGTTTATGGGCTGCACTATGGCTTGTTGAGTTATACCCTCGCAGCGGTTGTGATAACTGCCGTGTTCAACTTGAATAATGTTTTCTTTGGGCTTGCCTGGGATATGTCCTTTCTGGGAGAAACAGCTTCCCATGCTCGCCGTGCATTTTTTATGATTGATTTGCCTCACGAAACAACTCAGGAATCAAAGGTTCATGTAGTTTCAACTAAAGACCTTAGCAATAAGCTTTCAAGTCGATTGAGCGGGGATATTTGTTTTGATCGTTACACGATGTCTTATCGCGAGGATACTGTGAACATTTTGGACGAACTTTCTTTGACTATTCCCCATGGTAAAAAAGTTGGAATAATTGGCCGAACAGGTGCCGGTAAATCGAGCCTGATGCAGGCTTTATTCAGAATGGTCTATCATCAGAGCGGTGATATACGGATTGGGAATCATTCGATATTTGATGTTGAAGTAAAATCCTTACGACGACACTTTGGTGTTGTGCCTCAAGATCCTTATCTGTTTATGGGTACTATTCGATTTAACTTAATGGGCGAGCTAAGTGACTTGTCAGATGAGATATTATTAGATGCTTTAAAAACAGTAGGTTTAGATCTGGATCTCGATGCTAAAGTACTAGAAGGCGGAAAAGACTATAGTGTCGGTGAACGCCAACTCCTTTGCCTTGCTCGTTTGGTATTGTTAGATAAACAATATATCTTGATGGATGAGCCGACCAGTTCTCTTGATAGAAAAACGGATGAGAATATGCAGCGATTGTTGCGGACAGTATTGCGGGATAAGACAGTCATCACGATTGCCCATCGACTTGAAAGCTTGGAGCACTATGATCTGATCATTGAGTTAGCCGATGGGAAATTGTTAAGGCAAGGACCACCGGAAAAAATTATGCCACTGTTGCGTAATAAATATCTAGAGGAAAAAGTAGGCTAGTTTGCTTCTCTTAATTAAATAGTCAAAGCAGGGGAGCAATAGCTCCCTTGTTAGCCCTTGGCAATAAGCGAGGATGCTAAAAAGGCTTTGATTTCTTTTCGAGATCGCAGAATGATAGTCTTTTTGTCACTCCCTATCTTGTTCAATCTGCTTAAGATGAGAGGTCTACGCTGTCTATTGTAAAAGAGGACATAGAGAAAAAATTCTAAATCGATTCTTTCATTGTTCCCTTCTGTCATGTCTGGTCTGCTTTGCTTTCGATACTGAAAGTAGCGACTGAAAATACCATAGAGGCAAGTAAGAGTTGGTAGGTTGAGAAAAATGATCGTATCTGCGTATTCAAAACGGCGGGCCATGGTACTGCCGAAATTCCCGTCGATTATCCAGGTCGGTTGTTCGAGTACTGTTTCTAGTGTCTCCCTAAATTCCCCTTTATCCCTTTGAACCCAACCCGGTTTCCAGAATAGACAATCCAGATGAACAAGAGGAAGGGAAAGATTTTTTGCAAGCTTGATAGCTAATGTAGATTTTCCAGCACCACCTGAGCCAATGATGAGGATTCGTTTCATAAGGTCTTTTTCATGGGTCATGCCCAACTTATGGGCCACTTAAATTGAATGCTTCTTTTACTGCAATATAAGTCCCCATACCCAATAATATTGAGCCAGAAACTCTATTCTGTATAACCTGCGCCTGTTTGTTTTTGATTAACCACTTAGCGACGCGATTGGCGGAGAAAGCAACCAAAAGATCGCAAGGTAAAGCAGATAAGGTCACGATAATGCCGAATATGGCTAATTGTTGTGTGACTGATCCCATACTTGGGTCAACAAATTGGGGTAGAAAAGCGATAAAAAATAGCGCTGTCTTTGGATTGGTGACTTCGACAATAACGCTCTCGCGAAATACATCTTTGAGATCTTTAGCGTCAATGATTTCTGTCTTGGTTTGCTCTGAGCTTGACCTCCAGTAAGAGATGCCCAGATAAATAAGATAGGCAGCGCCAATAATCTTTACCAGCAAATAGAGAGTGGGTGAATGTTGAAATATTGCAGAAAGCCCAAATACAGTGGCTACGACATGAAATAAACTGCCTGCAGCGAGGCCAGCTGCTGCAACTGCGCCGCCGGAAGTTCCTTGGGCGATCGCCCTCGCCATAACGTATAAGTTAGATGGCCCTGGGGAGATGTTCATAATCAAGGCGGCAGTGGTAAATGCCAGTAATACTTCAATAGATGGCATTATTTGCTATTTCTGTTTTTGAGTGCTTTTTCATTCCCACGTTTGTAGTTTCCTGTGAGTCTGGCCATCAAATGTTGTTGTCCGGAAAAGTCCATATATTCAATGTCTATTTCAAATTTCTGAGCTTTGCGCCCACGTAGTATAGTAGCGACTTTGTTGTGGTGGAGGAGGGTGAATCCTTCTTTATTCTTCAAAAAAGTAAACCCTAGATCTTCGCAGCCCTTCCCATTGTTGTCAGTCATAGTGATCCGCACCGTCATCTACTGCTAGCCTGTTAAAGCTAGCAGCAGAAAAGCCTGTCTCTTATTACATACGCTTTAATGCGCAGATTTTATTACCGGAAGGGTCTCTTAAATAGGCTAAATACATTTTGCCAGCAGCACCTTCGCGAACACCAGGAGGATCTTCGCAGGTGGTACCCCCATTTGCGAGCCCGGCTGCATGCCAGGCATCAGCGGCTGCTTCATCCTCAGCCAAAAAGCCGATGGTACTACCGTTACCGGGGCCAGCAGCTTCGCCATCAATCGGTTTGCTGATGGAGAAAACACCGGTCTTGGACATATAAAAACACCGACCTTTATCATCAATTACACCGGGTTCCTGACCCAGTGCGCCGAGAACCGCATCATAAAACTCCTTTGCTGCCGGGACATCATTTGCGCCAACCATAATATGACTGAACATGTTTAACTCCTTTGAATTTAATTTACTAGTCTATAAAACCCCTGTTTAGGGGGTTCGCAAGCATACAGGAGAAACCTAGCAGAACTCAATCACTCTCATTTTTCATCCATTTATCCGCCTTGGGCGGGCGATGTTTGAGTAATTGTTCCGTCAGTTGATTGGCGTCAACAGATACCAATATCATATCCCGATGTATCGGTTTGATAAAATGTTCTTCAACAGCGTGTTTGATGAAGGAGTTTAGATAATCAAAATAATGATTGACGTTCAGCAAACCAATGGGTTTATGGTGATAGCCTAGTTGTGACCACGTCAGCATTTCAAACAGCTCATCAAGGGTTCCGAATCCTCCAGGCAATGCGATAAATCCGTCTGCTAGATCACACATAAGTGCTTTGCGTTCATGCATAGAAGTAACCACTTTGAGCTCGGTCAGTCCCATATGTGAGACTTCTTTATCGACTAAGGATTGCGGCATGATGCCAATGACTTCACCTCCGTAATCTAGAACGGTGTTTGCTAATGCGCCCATAGTACCGACACTCGCGCCGCCATAGATTAGTCCAATGTTATTTTCAACTAACGATTTTCCTAATGACTGTGCGGCTTCGATGTAGACCGAATTTTTACCAGGGCTAGAACCGCAATAGACGCAAATGTATTTCATAGGTGATTGGTTTTCTGAGACTCCCCTAAAACGGCGCACTACCCGGTGTTCTAGGAAAGGGTATTGCATCGCGGATATTTTCCATACCCGTGATGTAATTTAATAGCCGTTCAAAACCAAGCCCAAATCCAGCATGTGGTACTGTGCCATAACGGCGCAAGTCTCTATACCACCATAATTCTTCGGCAAGCCCTGGCATGGTCATTCTGGCATCTAAGACATCGAGTCGCTCTTCTCTTTGGCTGCCGCCGATGATTTCACCAATCCCCGGGGCCAATACGTCCATTGCAGCGACGGTTTTGTCATCGTCGTTGAGTCGCATATAAAAAGCTTTGATGCCTTTTGGATAGTTCATTAGCACAACGGGTCGTCCCACGTGTTCTTCTGTAAGATAACGTTCATGTTCGGATTGTAAATCCAATCCCCAATCCACAGGGAATTCAAATTTCTTGCCGCATTTTTTCAAAATATCAACGGCCTCGGTATATTCTATTCTTTCAAATTTGTTGTCGATAACAGTGCGCATTCTATTAATCACTTCTTTGTCGATACGTTGTTGGAAGAAGGCGATATCATCCTCGCATTGATCTAGTACGGTTTGCAGTACGTTCTGTAATAGATCTTCGGCAAGGTCTGCGTTGTCATTCAAATCAGCGAAAGCTATCTCTGGCTCGACCATCCAGAACTCTGCAAGATGTCGGCTGGTGTGTGAATTTTCAGCTCGGAAAGTGGGACCAAAGGTATAGACTTTTGACATAGCGAGGCAATAGGACTCGACATTTAATTGCCCCGATACGGTGAGAAAAGCATCACCCCCAAAAAAGTCTTGACCGTGATCTACACTGCCACCTTCTGTAAGCGGCAGATTCGTCATGTCGAGAGTGCTCACCCTAAATAAATCACCTGCGCCCTCGCAGTCGCTTGAAGTAATAATGGGCGTGTTAATCCAATGGTAATCCCGCTTGAAGAAGTAATTGTGTATCGCGTTTGCGAGGCTGGTTCTTACTCTCGTTATTGAGCCAAATGTGTTTGTTCTGGGTCGAAGGTGAGCAACAGTACGGAGGTATACGAATGTGTGTCTTTTCTTGGCAATGGGATAAGTTTCTGGCTCGTCAACCCAACCGATGATGTCGACGGCACTGGCATGAATTTCTACAGACTGTCCCTTGCCCTCTGATACGACAAGCTCCCCTGTAATACTAACCGCGGCACCCGTTGTAATTTTGAGTACGTCTTCATAATTCGCGAGATCATTTGGCACGACAGCTTGAATCGCATCAAAAGACGAACCATCATGGACAGCGACGAAAGAGATACCTGCCTTGGAGTCGCGTTTACTGCGGACCCAACCCTTAACCGTCACGATTTCGCCGACTTCTATTTCACCCTTAAGCGCGGACTTAATAACAATTTGATCCATGAAGAACCCCTTTAAATTTGACCCGCGAATCATACCCTATGGCAGCGTTAATTAATGGCAAAAATAGGACTTTAACGATGCTTCTGCAATTTATAGCGGCAATGATGTTAGTATTTTGAAATAATTTAATGAGGGTGGATAGTAATATGGATGACGAATTAATCATTGAACAGATCCAGATTGGTCCGATGCAAAATTTCACCTATCTTGTGGGTTCGAAAAGCACGCGAGAAGTTGCCATTGTTGATCCGGCATGGGATATCGAAAGCTTAATGAAGATTGTTGATGATCGTGGTTATAAATTAACTGCGGCCTTGATCACACACTATCACCCTGATCATTGTGGTGGATCTTTTGGTAGTAAGTCCGTTCAGGGAATTGCTGAGTTACTGGAAACACGTTCGGTAAAATCCTATGTCCATAAATTGGAAGCCAATGGCGTCAAAAAGGTCACAGGGATATCAGACAACGATATGGTGAAAGTCAACTCAGGGGACAAACTCACGATTGGAGATGTCGAAGTAGAGTTTCTTCATACTCCAGGACATACGCCGGGTTCTCAATGTTTTAAAATCAAAAACACGCTGGTTTCCGGCGATACCCTGTTTATTAATGGCTGTGGTCGAGTCGATTTACCCGGTTCTAATTCTGAGGATATGTATCATAGTGTCCAAAAACTAGCGGCTTTGCCCGATGATACGATTCTGTTACCGGGTCATAATTATGCAGATGTACCCAGTGCGACTATGGCAGATACCAAGAAGGTGAATGTCTATCTGCGAGTACCTAATTTAGAATCCTGGAAAATGATGCATTAAGGGCTTATTCAACACTTGCTCAGGAAGATATATGAAGCTTACAACGCTTGTAGACAACCTTTCCTTCTCTGAAGGGCCGAGATGGCATGAAGGCAGATTATACTACTCTGATTTTTATGGTCATGTGGTGTAGAGTGCCACACTTCCATCATAGCTTCGACCAAATTAAACATCATGAGATTGGGTAACATTTGAACCGAGGGGGACACTGATGAGACAAAGCCAAACCGAGGGGGACACTGATGAGACAATGACTTAAGCCAAAAAATATTAAATACTGTTCTCATAAAACCAATAGAAACTAACAATCCGAATTAGGTATTCAATCGACCAAACTTTCAAATTGATTACTCGCGATAATGTGTTTTACCACAAGTAAATTCCCGCTCCCCAAAACCCGTTAGCCATAGCTATTCAATTTCCTAAGCAGATCCCTCCCTAAAACATACTTTCTAGGAACTACATTGTATGTGCCTTAACTATTGATAAAATATGTTATCAATAGTTAATTAACCATATGAATGAGCTTGTCAAAACAGAGGAAAAGGGGGCTAATTTATTTATCAAGTAATGACAAAGGTTTAAGAACCGAGAAAATCGGTTATGGAAGCACCCTACGCTATACCTATGATGATCTATCGGTCATCAACCAATCAGATCAAACAAACTTAAGCCTCACCAAATACGGCAATTGATATCAGGGATGCGGGACAGGTATGATTTGTTTCAGAAGTAATCTTTGTAGAATCTGGGGCAAACTTTATACTTGACGATATTCCTTTTGTAGAATATATTCTATTTACGGAATATTTAATGGTTTGGGATGTAGAATATACAGATGAGTTTGGTGATTGGTGGAGTAGTCTCACGGAAACACAACAAGATGATGTGACTGCAACTGCTGAGTTACTCATGGAATCCGGCGCTAATTTGAGGTTCCCCCATACCTCGTCCATAGAGGGCTCAAAACACAGCCACATGAGGGAGCTACGCGTTCAATCTGGTGGAAAGCCTATTCGAGTGTTTTACGCCTTTGACCCAAGGCGTTCTGCCATCCTCTTGATTGGTGGCGACAAAACAGGGAAGGATCGCTTTTACATTGAATATATTCCTGTTGCTGACAAGCTCTATGATGAACATATTAAAGAATTAAGAAAGGAGGGCCTGATAAAATGACTGGACGAAATTCTTTTAAAAAGTTAACAAAAGACACATCCCCTAAACGCCGAGCCTATATTGAGGCACGAAAAATCGAGATGAGGGAAGAAATGGCGCTGCATGAGCTTCGCCAAGCCATAGGAACCTCTCAGAAAACATTGGCTGAGGAACTGAATGTTTTGCAACCTGCAGTTGCCAAGATGGAGCGGCGATCGGATATTCGCATAAGCAGTTTGCGTAAGATGGTGGAAGCTATGGGTGGCTCTTTAGTAATCAAAGCACATTTTGCCCAAGGTGATGTCACCATTACAAACTACACTGACCTGCCTCAATAGGTTCCTAGGTTTGAACTTGGGGTGCTGGAACAAGAGCGTTCAAGGATGGCCGAGGGGGACACGGCCGAGGGGGACACTGATGAAACAATGACTTAAGCCAAATGTGTTAGTGTTTTCTCATGAAATCTATTGCTTCTAACAAGCCGACTAGGGGATTTAAGTGTTTGGATTCAACTCATCAGGTATGATCCAACCATGACATTGATTATCCTCAGCGGCCTAGTTTTAACTTTCTTGCTATTCGGCAACCCAAGCCTTGGCAATATCTCTTAGTTAAATCAATCAAGCCTGGATAGCCAAACCCTCACCCAAGATCGCGCTTACACCGTAAGCGCCAATATATCAGCGTAGTTACTTTTTCAATACGTCTGTGGTGGTTCGGTTTATATTCCACGGCAAGAGCATTTCAACCTGTTCAACAATGAGTTTCAAGAAGACTTCACCACCTATACACTGACACGGCCTTTTTGGCCTTTGTCCCGCTGAGGTTCTGGTAAAGTCAATGCCGTTTACTTCATCACAGTTTTTACCGCGTGTGTAGCGTTAAGCTCCGGGTAAAGTTTCACCGCCGAGTGCAGACATAAGCTCTGGTAAAAATCGTCCAAACTCCAAGGTCATGGTGACAAATTCAGCATCCAGCTTCGCAATGGGATCATGATCCTGAAACTCATCTTCATCTGTCATCGATTCAATCTTAATTTGGCGCAGCACTATATCTTTATCCACCGACATGCTCAGATCACCGTGCCAAAGTATGCCGAGGCGTGTGCAGATTTTACCTGCTTCAAGGTGAGATCGGATTTCCTGGGTGTCCAAATCTTGTCGTCGGCAGCTGACAGTAGAGGTCTCTTCGATATCTAACAAATCACACTGATTACCCAGTTGAAAATTTTCAGGCAGCTTTCTTCTTAAAAGCCAGTTCGTAAAAATATCTTGGGGTTTTTGTTTTACCTGAGGTGGGACAACCGTGAAAGTACCGATAGAGTCTCTAATACAATTGATAAAAAGTTCAGCTTCTGCGGCAGATGCAGTACCAATAACCAGTAAATTATCAGCGGGGCTGATATAGCCCAGAACTTGTTTTGATTTTGCCAAAGCGCCGGGTAAGAGTTCTGCGAGCGTATTTTCTTTGATATTTCTTTTCTCTTTTGCTCTCAGTGTTCGGTCTTCAACTGCTTCAATTTTAGCCACTTTTTCTAACATCGCTTCATTCAAGGCGCTGGTAGGAATCACCTTTTCTTCCCTTCTTGCACACAGTAAATAACAGGCGCTGACCTCGTGGAGAAGTGGCAATTCTTCCTCTCGTGAATTGCCCAAAGGAGAAACCCAGCCAAAGCTTGAGGGCTTATATCCAGCACAGGGTACAAACCTTCTGGCCTCCAACATTTCGCGGAAATCATCGCTACTGAGATGAAAAGTTTTGGTCAAGCGATAGATCATGGCATTTTTGAATAGCATCAAATGTTCCGGTCATTGGATGGGAGATGAAGAGGCGGCACTATATAACGATAGTGATGCCTTGACCATCGTTCCCTGAATTTTCATGTGCCTACATAAATGTCTGCCGTAAACTACAATTAATAAACACCTTACTTTTCGAAAACAGAAAGAGATCGGCATGTCAGAATCAGCCCTTACCCCCAAAATTTGCGAGCCAGAGATCAATGCAAATCCAGCATGGTTTACGAAAGCCATTAATACACCATTTACAGATAAAAAAGTAGACGTTGATGGCGTCGGTATCCACTACCTGCTTTGGGATGATGAAAGCGCAGAAAGAGACAAACCTGGGTTAATATTTGTTCACGGCAATGGCGCTCATGCCCATTGGTGGACGTTTATCGCGCCATTTTTTCTCAATGAGTATCGTGTAGCGGCAATTGATCTGGCGGGAGCGGGAGACAGTGATTACTGTGAAACGTATACGGTTGATGTATTTGCCAAGCAGATTGCGAGTGTGGCTGATGATTGCGGGTTTGGAAATGACACCATTATTGTGGGTCACAGTTTCGGTGGTTATCTCACTCTAAAAGCCGGACTAATTTATCGTGATCGTTTGGAAGGTATTGTTCTTGTTGATTCTGCTGTTCGACCACCGGATTTTAAATGGGAGAGAGAACCGGGCAAGTCTCCGATTAAGCCTAAAAGGGTGTATGAAGATTTTGAATCTGCCCATGCACGGTTTAGATTGATGCCGCCCCAGGGTTGCGAAAACCAATATATTCTGGATTACATCGGCGACCATTCCTTAATGGAAGTGGAAGGCGGATGGACTTGGAAATTTGATGACACCATGTTTAGCAAGTTTGAATTCAATGTAAAACAACATGAAGACCTGGCTAAACTAGAATGCCGAGTTGGGGTTATTTATGGTGAAAACAGTTATCTCTTTTCTCAAGAAATAGCAGATTATATGTTTAAAGTGTTGGATGAGTCCGTGCCCTTTGTTGGTATCCCAGAAGCCCAGCATCATCTGTTCTTAGATCAGCCCCTGGCATTTGTGAGTGCCCTTCGTACCTTGTTAGCTGAGTGGAGACATTCAAGACCTAACCGGCAGATAACCTGAGTAAGAGTTTTCTCCAGAGTGTCTTTGATATCAACTGTGACTCGTGTAACCTTCGCCTCATGATATTGAGACCTGCCCCTTTTCTACTCCTTTTATTGTTCTATACCTTCTCTTCTGTGGATTCATTCGCGAATGAGCCTCCTGTCAGTTTTCACCTGCAAGAAGAGAAAGTAGATCGCTTTATTCGCAACTTAGAACGTGATTTTCTACAGCCCATTGTCAATAAAGCGCCTGGTGCAGCGGTTGTTGTCGTGGTGGATGGAGAAGTCGTATTGACAAAAACCTGGGGCGTAAAAAAAGAAGGTCATCCCGCGCCAGTAACGCCTTATACAATATTCAGAATTGCTTCGATTTCAAAAACCTTTGCTTCTGCTGCTGCCTCAATTCTTGTTGAAGAAACACCTTTGTCCTGGCATACGCCCATTCAGGACAGTGTCAAAGGTCTGAACTTCAAGCGGAAGGATTATGGTAAACAGATTAATCTGAACCATCTAATGTCCCAGACCAGTGGTTTGATGCCCCATGCTTATACCAATCTTGTCGAGGACAACATGTCCTATCCCCGTATCCTTAAAAAATTGAACCGGGTCGATTTTGTTTGTGCGCCGGGTGATTGTTATGGATATCAAAATGTGGTCTTCAGTCTTGTAGGGGATGTTGTTAAAGCCAACACGGGGATGGATTATCAAGCATTTGTTGAGAACAAGTTATTTGCACCACTGAAAATGACCCGCGCCTCTTTCGGTCGGGATTCGTTTCTTAAAGACACTAACCACGCTGAGCCCCATGTATGGAATGGTGTGAGATGGAAGCCAGCAAGGACAACACCTCACTACTACCGCATTCCTCCCGCAGCTGGCATCAATGCGAGTATTGATGATATGAGATCCTGGCTGATGGCTCAGCTTGGCCATGATCCTGCGGTCCTTTCCGAAAAAATGCTAGATCAAATGCAAACTGGCGTGATCAAAACAACGCGACAGCAAGCCCATTATCGATGGCGCCGTGGGATTAAAAATGTACATTATGGTTTGGGCTGGCGAACTTTTGACTACGGGAGTCAAACAGGCTTTGTTCAACATGGCGGATATGTGAAAGGAATGCGGAGTGAAATGGTCTTCAATCGTCAACTACAGACAGGGTTTGTGTTCTTGACGAACTCTGAACCCCGAGAGTTAGGAAATTTAATCTTTGATTTTCTAGATCTTTACCAGAAGAGCAAGGTATCTACTTATCTTTCTCAGAGCCCATCCCTGCACCCTTTACCGAACTTATCTCCAAGCCCGCTAAGTGAAAGGTCTCATTCATCTATTGTTGCGGACTAGGGGAGTCCAGACTCTGGCAAAAATCAAACTATTTATTTGCAAATAAGCGGGTTTTTATAAGCGAAGATACTGAATTTAGAATAGAATACGGTGTTTTGCGAATCCATCAAATATTCGCGTTAAATTGGCTTTGTTTCGATGTCCGGAGTTAGATAGATATATGCGATTGCAAGCAATTAAGCTCGCTGGTTTTAAATCATTTGTAGACCCTACAACCGTTCTTTTCCCCTCCAATCTTTGTGCCGTCGTCGGCCCCAATGGCTGTGGAAAGTCGAATATTATTGATGCTGTACGCTGGGTAATGGGGGAATCATCAGCTAAAAATCTACGCGGCGAGTCCATGACAGATGTCATTTTCAATGGCTCTACAGGGCGCAAGCCAGTTGGACTAGCCAGTATTGAGTTGATGTTTGATAATACTGAGGGTCGCTTAAGTGGTGAGTATGCGGCCTATAGTGAAATATCGATTAAACGTCAGGTTTCCCGAGATTCGCAATCCGGTTATTTCTTGAATGGTCAAAAATGCCGTCGTAAAGACATTACAGATGTTTTCCTCGGAACAGGATTAGGACCAAGAAGCTACGCCATCATCGAGCAGGGCATGATCAGCAACCTGATTGAGGCTAAACCTGAAGAATTGCGTGTCTATGTTGAAGAAGCTGCGGGTATTTCCAAGTACAAAGAACGTCGCAAAGAAACAGAAAGACGTATATCTCACACTAAAGACAACCTTGATCGTCTGACCGATATTCGAGACGAGCTTGAGCGACAAATCCATCATCTAGAAAGACAAGCTAAAGCTGCAGAACGCTATACACAATTGAAATCAGAAGAAAGGGAAGTGAGATCCCAGCTCCACGGCTTGAAATGGCGGACTATCAGCGAGAAAGCGAAATCTAAAGAAGACAACATTAATCGCCTCCAGATAGAGCAGGAAGCCAAAGTTGCAGATCTGCGCAGGATTGATGCTGAGGTTGAGCAAAAGAGAGTCGCGCTGGTTGACCTAAACGATAAAACCAATGAAGTTCAGAAACGCTATTACGATTATGGAACCGAAATCGCCAGGATTGAAGATGGCATTCAGTTTCAAAACGAACGTAGTCAACAGCTTAATAAAGATCTGGAAGATGCATCAGGTAACTGGTTTAAGATCCGTGCCGATATCGATACTGATCAACGTAAACTGGGTGAACTAAAGCACGAACTCTCGCAAACGCAACCTCAGCAAGATCAAGTAAAAGCGCTAGAAGCTGATTCTGTGGATCAATTGAATGAAGCCGAGGAAGCCATGCGAAATTGGCAAGTAAGCTGGGAAGCGTTTAATCACCAGTCTGCGCAAAGTCAGAATCAGGGCGAGGTTCAGCAGAGTCGCATCGAGGCACTTGAACAGTCTATAGAGCGATTGGATAAACGTATTGCTTCTTTGAAATCTGATGTTGAGCGATTGCAATCAACACAGGTAGAGGAAGAGATCCCACCGCTTGAGGGTATGATGCAAGTTCAGGAAGCTCAAATAGAGCGAATTGAAGAAGAGCTTCGAGAGCTGGTCGAGAAAATCGAAACTCAGCGTGAAGAAAATCAAACCCTCAGTGCACAGCTTGATGAAAAACGAAGCGAATTACAAAGCCTGAAAGGACGTATGGCTTCACTCGAAGCATTGCAACAAGCAGCGTTGGGTCAGCAAGATGACGCAGAAATGGATTGGTTAGAGCGTCACAATCTAAAGAGTAATGTACGCCTAGGTGAGCAAATTAAAGTTGAAGACGCTTGGGCAATCGCGGTCGAAACTGTACTGGGTGATTATCTTCAGGCGGTTTGCGTTGATGTCCTTGATAATTTGAGTGAGAGCTTGGAATCTTTCAATAAAGGATCTCTCAATTTTCTGTCTAAAGGTACGTCGAAAGCTAACAGTCAAGGATCTGAGCTGTTGATCACTAAGGTTACAAGCGATCTAGATTTGAGTAGTTTAATGTCTGGCGTGAAGTTAGCAGATGATTTTACTTCCGCATTGCAGATGCGAGGCAGTCTGGCAGCGGGTGAATCTCTTATTACCCCTGAGGGTATTTGGCTCGGTCAAAATTGGTTAAGAGTCAGTAAAGATCATGACGCTACCGCAGGTGTGATCAAACGACAAGCTGAACTCGAGTCCCTTGAAATCCAAATTGCCAAGCTTGAAGGCGATGTTGATAAAATTACAGAAGATCTTGATGGTGGTGTCGCAAATCTTCAGGTTGCCGAAGCAGATCGTGAACAACAAGCGACTCGGTTAGCAGAACAACAAAGGGCATTTAGTGAGACACGCGCGCAACTCGGTGCAAAACGTTTGCAGGCGGAACAGATCAAAACAGACTTACAGCGGGCAAATGAAGAAATAAAATCCAGTATTGAACATCTTGATCAAGATCAAACCCAACTCAAGACCCACCGTAATGGTCTTCAGGATGCGATGGATCAAATGGAACAAAATGCCCTTCATCGGGAGACGCTTCAATCCCAGCGTCAAGTTTCTCAGGAAGCTTTGGAAACTGCTAGGAATAAAGCCCGGCAAGATAGGGATACTTCTCATCAGTTGGCGCTAAAAATACAGACGTTGTCCTCACAAATCTCCGCAACTGAGCACGCAATGACTCGATTGCAAGAACAGCAGTCCATTTTGAGTGAACGTAAGCAAGCTTTGGAATCTTCTCTGAGTGAAAGTGCAGAACCTCAGATGCAATTGAAGAAAGAGCTCGAAGCGCAATTAGAAAAGCGTCTTGTAGTAGAAACTCAACTGACAGCAGTCAGGCAAAAGTCTGATGCTGTGGAGCATGAAATTAGAGAGTTTGAAAAACAGCGATCCGACATTGAGCAAAAAGTCGAGCAAGTCCGTAATAGCTTGAATCAAGTGCGTATGGATTGGCAGGCGCTTGAAGTCAGGCGCTCAACGATCAAAGAGCAACTTGAAGAAGACGGACAGAACATTGATGCTGTCCTCGCAAGCTTAACTGAAGAAGCCAATGAACATGACTGGGACGAAAATCTGACTCGAATTGGCAATAGAATTCAACGTCTGGGGGCAATCAATCTTGCCGCTATTGATGAGTTCAAAGTTCAATCTGAACGAAAGCAGTATCTTGATGCTCAGAACGATGATCTTGTGAAAGCTTTGGATACCTTAGAGAGTGCGATTCGTCGAATCGATATTGAGACGCGAACCAAATTTAAAGAAACCTTTGATACGATTAATTCCAAGTTCCAACAGTTGTTCCCAAAAGTGTTTGGGGGGGGACATGCTTATCTTGAAATGACCGGTGAAGATTTATTAGATACAGGGGTTAGCCTAATGGCACGCCCACCGGGTAAACGTAATTCCAGTATCCACTTGTTGTCAGGTGGAGAAAAAGCCCTCACTGCCATTGCGCTTGTATTTTCGATATTTAGTTTAAATCCAGCACCTTTTTGTATGCTGGATGAGGTTGATGCACCCTTGGACGATGTAAATGTCGCTCGATATTCAAACCTTGTCAAAGAAATGTCCAGGACGGTACAATTTATCTTTATTACGCATAATAAGATTGCTATGGAAATGGCAGATCAACTGATGGGCGTGACCATGCACGAACCTGGTGTGTCGAGATTGGTGTCTGTTGAAGTTGATGAAGCCGTTGCAATGGCAGCAGTGTAGAAAACTGAGGATAAGCTCATGATGGAATTCGGATTGAGAGAATGGCTTTTTGTTTTAGGGCCCGTCTTTATCGTTGGGATCTTGGCCCACGGTTATTGGCGCATGTTTAGCAATCGCCACAACCTAAAGATGTCTCTAGATAAAACATATGTCACTAAGTCAGGAGAGAATGAGTCTAGCGATGGAGACTTGTCCATGTTTCGTGCCGAACTTCCCAATGGTGGGGCCAGAGTCCGAACCATCCCCGAACAAACTAGCCTTGATCTTAATCAGGAAGTGCCGGTATTAATGGACTCCGTACAAAATAAGGGTTATCGACAGGCTGATGAATCTCTTGTTGATAAGCCTATCAAAGCTGTTAGAAATGAAGAAGTTGTTGCACCTTCTATTGCTGATGCACCCTCCATTAAGGCATCAAGGACTGCGCCGAAAGAACTTCCAGAGAAGTTTGTTGTCATCTATGTCATTGCACTAAACGCACCTTTTAAGGGTCAAGAATTACTGGAAAACTTAGTTGAACACGGACTCAGCTATGGTGAAATGGATATTTTCCATAAGCTTGATGTACACGATTTTTCAAAGTTTAGTTTAGTGAATGCGGTAGAGCCGGGCACTTTTGATATCAATTCAATGGGGAAAATGGAAACGCCGGGTATTAGTCTTTTTATGCGAGTGCATGAACTTACCGATCCCATTGGGGTTTTCAATGAAATGATTGAAGTGGCCCAATTTCTAGCGCAAGAACTAGGAGGTGAGGTTCGGGATGAATCTCGAAGTGCTATGACCCACCAAACCATAGAGCATAGTCGTCTGGGGATTTCTGAATATTTACTGAAAAATCGGCAGTAGTCAAAGGTTCCTTAGATGAAAGAAATTTCAGCAGGACTAAGCGAAGCTCACACTGGATCAGCAATTGAATCTCTCGTTGAAGAGTTGGCTCAATTGCGCAAAACAATCAATCACCATAATTATCGCTATCATAGCCTTGATTCTCCTGAACTAAGTGATGCACAGTTCGATCTACTTTTTCGTAGATTAAGAGAAATTGAAACTGAACATCCTGAATTAGTATCGGAAGATTCTCCCTCCCAGCGAATAGGCGCTAAGCCATTAGATGGTTTTAGCCAAATCAAACATGAGTTACCGATGTTGTCCCTTGCGAATGCTTTCGATACTGACGATATGTTTGATTTTGATAGGCGAATCAAAACCCGCCTAGAAGACCATGAGACAATAACCTATGCCTGTGAGCCTAAGATTGATGGCATTGCAGTTAGTCTGCTTTATGAGAACGGAAAGCTAACATATGGCGCGACTAGAGGAGATGGATCGATCGGTGAGGACATCACTCAGAATATCCGGACGATTGAGGCCGTCCCCCTTAGTCTCATAGGTGAGGGATTTCCGGACAGACTGGAGGTGAGGGGAGAGGTGTATATTTCAAAGTCTACTTTCAAAGCGCTTAACATCGCAGCCGAAAAAGCGGGAGAAAAGATCTTTGCCAATCCACGTAACGCCGCAGCCGGCAGTGTCAGGCAATTAGATTCTCGGCTTACAGCAAGAAGAAAACTCACCATGTATTGCTATTCTGTTGGCCTTGTCGAGGGTGGCGAGTTAGCGGCTACTCAACAAGAAATATTAGAGCAATTGCGATCCTGGGGTTTGCGAACAAATCCGATTGTTGAGGCAGTAGATGGGATTGAAAATTGCATTCACTATTACGAAAAGCTACTGAAAGAACGAGACGCTCTAGATTATGAAATTGATGGCGTGGTCTTTAAAGTTAACAATATGATGCTGCAGACTCGCCTTGGTGTGTTAACGAGAACACCCCGTTGGGCTGTTGCACATAAATTCCCACCAGAAGAAGGAATTACACACTTGTTAGATGTAGAGTTTCAAGTGGGCCGAACAGGGGCGATAACCCCAGTCGCTCGCCTTAAGCCTGTTAAAGTAGGGGGTGTCACTATTAGCAATGCGACCTTGCATAATATGGATGAGGTCAAACGCCTTAACTTATTAATCGGAGATACTGTTTTAATCCAAAGAGCTGGAGATGTTATTCCAAAAGTCATTAAAGTCTTTGAGGATAAACGTCCTAAAGAAGCGCGTGAAATTATCATGCCTGATTCCTGTCCTGCATGTGGCTCAAAAATTATTTTGGTAGAGGGTGAAGTTATTGCTCGCTGTAGCGGAGGTCTACTTTGTCAGGCTCAGAGAAAAGAGCGTATTCGCCACTTTGCGTCGAGGTTAGCGTTAGATATCGAAGGCCTTGGTGACAAACTTGTCGAACAATTGGTTGATGCAGATTTAATTAAAACCCCGGCAGATCTTTTCTTATTGGCGATAGACGATCTTGTTCAGTTGGAGCGAATGGCGCCAAAATCAGCGAACAACTTACTCTCAGCCCTTAAAAAAAGCAAAATAACAACGTTGTCTCGCTTAATCTATGCGTTAGGAATACAGGAAGTTGGTGAATCTACAGCTCGAAATTTAGCTGTTTACTTTAAAAGCCTGAATGGGGTTATTCAAGCTGATGAAGATCAATTAGTCTTGGTGCCGGACATTGGCCCCATCGTTGCTGCTAACATCGCACACTTTTTCAATCAGGAAATTAATCTTAAGGTGCTGGAATCCTTATTAGATTCTGGCGTAGTGCCAGAATTTGAAACAGAAGAAATTACTCAAATACTAGAGGGGCAAACTTATGTCCTCACCGGTACCTTGAGTCAACTAACCCGAAATGAAGCCAAAGTAAAATTACAGGCCATGGGTGCAAAAGTGTCAGGGTCAGTATCCAAAAACACGTCCTGTGTTGTTGCCGGAGATGCTGCGGGTAGCAAGTTAAGCAAAGCCCGGGAATTAGGTGTTCAGATTATCGACGAAGATGGCTTAATAAAGCTTCTAAATGGGGGTAATTCATGAAGTTAGTCATGGTGCTAATAGGTTTTATTTTTTTATCCGGATGTACTTCTGCTCCACCGAAAAATACTGAAGACATCTGTGAAATATTTTACGAAAAAAAGGGTTGGTACAAAGATGCAAAAGCTTCTCAGCGTAGATGGGGGTCTCCTATTCCTGTCATGATGTCGATTGTGTATCAGGAATCGAGTTTTCAAGCCAGAGCTAGGCCGCCAAGAAAAAAATTTCTATGGGTATTGCCTGGTCGCCGCCCCGCGAGTGCCTACGGCTATGCTCAAGCGATTAATCCAACTTGGTCTGCTTATAAAAAATCGACAGGTCGCTGGGCTGCTGATAGAAATAATTTTGATGATGCTATTGATTTTGTTGGTTGGTATAACGATCAAAGCTACCTTAAGAACGGCATTCAGAAAACTGATACTAATCGTTTATATCTTGCCTATCATGAAGGACAAGGAGGATTTAAAAAGAAAACTTATCGAAAGAAAGCTTGGTTGACAGATGTTGCGAAAAAGGTATCAAAAAGATCACTTACCTATGCTAGTCAACTTAAAGGCTGTGAGAAAAAACTAGGTAGAAGTTGGTTTAGCCGGCTCTTTTAGCGGGGCCTTTTAACGTGTTCTTCAAAGCAATAGAGGTTTCTTAATTTTCTCGTCGGCTGCCATCACGACGTTGTTCTTCACGCCTGCTTGCATCGCGGCGTCTTTCGAAGTCAACTAAAGCTTCGTCCTTTCGACGTTCAAGTTCTCTTCGCTCACTTTTCACTTCGTTGTCTCTGCGATCAGAACTTGATCTACGTTCATCACTCATATGATGTACCTTTTTCTAGTGGATACTGTTAGCTGGCTCAGAATACACCTGATTGATAGGTGATACGGTAGATAATGCCAGCTTTGTCATCGGAAAGTAATAGGCTTCCATCGGGTAACTGCAATAGATGAACAGGCCGCCCGAAGGCTTTGTTATTTTTACCTAACCAACCATCGATAAATGTTTCATATTGTAAACTGCCATTTACTTCTCGCCCCATGGTAATTCGGTATCCCGTATGTCCTGCCTCTGGCGTGCGATTCCAAGATCCATGTTCGGCCATAAATATTTGATTCTTGTATTTTGAAGGGAACATATTTCCTGTATAAAAAACCATACCTAATGCGGCAACATGGGGATCTAGAATGAGTTCGGGTTCAATGTAGGCAGAAGCTTCTTTTCCTTTTGTGCCAAAGTCGGGATCAGGCAAGCTGTTGTCGTGAAAAAAGGGAAAGCCAAAATGATCCCCTTTCTGTCGAACGCGATTGAGTTCGCCATAAGGGCGTTCGTCTGACAGATTGTCTCTGTTATTATCTGTAAACCACAATTCATGGGTTACAGGGTGCCAGTCAAATCCAACTGTGTTCCGAACCCCTTGCGCTATAATTTCTGGTGCGTGATTTTTGTCAACATCCATTCGTAAAATTGAAGCAAAAACGGGATTCTTTGAAAGGCAAACATTGCAAGGTGCCCCCACTGCGAAATAGAGCAAGTTGTCTGGTCCGAAATCCAGAAATTTCCAACCGTGATGTGTAATTTTTGGCAAGGTATCTATAATGATGTCTGGCTTTGTCAGTTCGTGATCTATGTTCTTATAGCGGAATATTGTACTGACAGCGCCAACATAAAGATCGCCGTTGTGGTATGTGACACCTGATGGAAGTTTTAATCCTGATGCAATTTCCACGACCTTGTCTGCCTTATAATCGCCATTATGGTCTATCACTTGGAAAACTTTACCTAGTCTTCGAGTGCCGACATAGATGTGACCCGTGTCGCCTAGTGCCATTTGCCTAGCATTTGGGACTTCAGCATAAATTGCTATCTGAAAGCCTGGGGGCAAATTGAGATTATTTAGTTTGTCTTGGGATAAAGCACTGGCCAAGACTGGGGTCAGGAGTAGAAGCAATGATAGAATAGGTTTTTTCACTTAGGGTTCTCCGGCTGATCGTATTGGCAGGTTAACCTGATTAATCTCTATTGTGAAGTTCATGCTCAGTGATGAAGTAAAAACAGATATCCAGACTGCCTATAGTGCTTTGCTTGATGCCAAGGGCTATAAGGCACGGTCATGTCAGAAGCAAATGATTGCAGATATAGCCAATACGCTCGGCAATATTGAAGTCGATGATAACGATGATCGAATCAGTGATAATAATATTTGTGTCATCGAAGCGGGCACAGGAACGGGTAAGACGATTGCTTATGCGATTTCTGCCCTGCCCATTGCGAAATCTCTCGGTAAACGTTTGGTTGTCTCAACGGCGACCATTGCTTTACAAGAACAAATTGTTCTTGTGGACTTGCCTGATCTTAAAAAACACTCAGGATTGAATTTTAGTTTTGCCCTTGCGAAGGGACGTCGTCGCTACCTATGTCTCGCGCGTCTTGACGAGGTCTTACAGGCCGCAAGAGATCAAAGCCCCAATCAAAGCTTAGCCTTTTTGGATGAAGGAATGATCGTAACTGACGAAGCGCATCAAGCCCTCTTTGAAACTATGCTTGTGAAACTAGGTCGTGGTGATTGGGATGGAGACAAGGACAACTGGGGCGAGGAAATTGAATATAGCGCCTGGTCTCAAGTTAGCACTGATCATGTGCAATGTACCGGTAGGCAATGTTCTCATTATGAAAATTGTTTCTTCTACAAAGCCCGGGAACAAATACATAAAGTTGATTGTATTGTGACCAACCATGATCTCGTCATGTCAGATATTATGATGGGTGGTGGTGCTGTACTACCCGCGCCTGAAGATACAATTTACATTTTTGATGAAGGACACCATCTACCAGACAAGGCCATCAATCATTTTTCCACTTTCCTGCAAGTACGAAGTAGCCAGTCCTGGTTAGAACAAGTTCCGGCAACCCTAAAGCAATTGAGCAATGAGCTTGGAGAAATAGGAGGGCTGCCCAGATCCCTCCCAGCCTTTGAAAGTTCCGCGACAGATATGGTTGCCTTGTTAGAAGATGTGGTGCACCTTTTTGACCCACTACGAGATGAAGCTGAAGGAAATGAAATCGAAGTACGATATCGCTTTGTTGAGGGAAAAATAGAGCCCGCCCATCGTGAGTTAAGCAGCGTTCTACTGAATGCGACACAACGTTTAGAAGGTCAGTTGAATAATCTAAAATCTTCTTTAGAAGAGGCTTTGCTAGAGTCAGAAGCCTCGGAGCAAGCACTTTTTGAACATTGGCTTCCTATCGTGGCTTCAATGTTTGCGAGAATAGAAGGCAATGCAAAATTATGGCGTGACTATGCCATTGCAGACCCAGTTTCAGATCCCCCAAAAGCAAGATGGATCAACTTTCGGGAAGCTGATGAACTGAATCTGCATTCAAGCCCTATTGATGTTCATGATTCCCTGCATGAACTTTTGTGGTCGCGATGCTTTGGGGCTGTCATTACATCTGCTACTTTAGCGGTGGGGGCTGATTTTTCCCGATTTCAGCATCAAAGTGGCGTTTCGGATAAAAATAGTTTTAAGGCGCTTCTGAGCCCCTTTCGATATCAGGAAAAGGCGATACTGCGCGTTCCCCATATGAAAGTCGATCCCAGAGAAGCTGATGAACACAATGATGCAGTATCATTGATGTTGCCTGATTTGCTCTCCAATGTGCCTGGGTCATTGGTTCTGTTTTCCTCCTGGCGGCAAATGTATCGTGTCACCGAAGCGCTTCCAGCCTTGTTTTTAGAGAGGGTTTTAAGTCAGGGCGATCTCTCTAAGTCTGAAATAATATCCCAACACAAAGGAAGAATTGATTCTGGGGAATCCAGTATTATTTTTGGATTAGCCAGCTTTGCTGAAGGTATCGATTTGCCTGGTGCTTATTGTGAGCATGTCGTTATTGTTAAGATACCATTTTCCGTTCCCAACGATCCTGTTGGAGCGACCTTAAGTGAATGGATAGAAGCCAAAGGCGGTAATTCTTTTCAGGAAATCATGATTCCTGATGCGGCATTGCGATTGGTTCAAGCTTGCGGGCGATTATTAAGAACCGAGACGGATACGGGTGTCGTCAGCATATTAGATCGTCGCTTGGTTACTCAGAGATACGGAAAAATTTTGTTAAATGCCTTGCAGCCCTTCAGGCGAGAAATTCAGTGAATCTCTTGAATAGCCTAAGCGAGGCAGAATCGAGAAAAATAGCATCGTACTGGGATGAACTTGAATCGGAATTTATGGGCTTAGATATCGAGTATTTTAGATACGTCTATGGCACTGCATGCTGGTTACAAACACTGAAGCATCAATCGGGAAATGAAAAATATTTTCTTGGAGTATCAGGTGCTCAAGGAAGTGGAAAGTCCACCTTTTCTCGAATGTTAGTGCTTACTTTAGACAAAGTTTTTGATTCAGCTTCTTTAGTTTTGTCTCTAGATGACTTCTATTTACCGCGAAAAGAACGGCAAAGATTATCAGAGATAGTCCACCCACTACTTAAAACGAGAGGTGTTCCTGGTACGCATGATATAGACCTAATGCAGGAAGTACTAAGTGACGCGGAAGCGGGTCGGGTAACGAGGATACCGGCCTTTGATAAATCCCTAGACGACAGAGTGGGATTTCAAGAAAGTGATTGCAATAAATTGGACTATGTCATTATCGAAGGATGGTGTTGGGGGGCTAAGCCTGTAGGAGAAAATGAACTAGGAGAAGCTATAAATAGTCTGGAAACAAATAGAGACCGAAATGGCGCGTGGCGTCGATATGTCAATAGTCGATTAGCAAGCTACCAAGGTCTTTTTAATACAGATGCTTCGATATTCCTTGCAGTCCCAGATATGCAGTCTGTGCTCGAATGGCGATGGCAGCAAGAGTCTGAATTAGAGCGTGGTTCAGGGCGCATGTCCAAAAAGGAAATCCAGAATTTTATTATGCATTTTGAACGTATCAGTCAGCGTATGCTGCTGCAAATGCCTGAGGAGGCCGACCTAACAATTAAACTAGATCAGAATCATCATGTCGAAAGTGCTTGTCTCCGAGACTTCTGCCTTTAACCTAGAAACCACAGTTAGATCATCAGGTTCAGCTTTCATTCAGGGAACCAGAGCTATGCTGTCTTCACTTTAATTAAAAAGGTGATGGAAATGAAATCTACAGGCATGTGTAGCGTGGTAGCAAGTGCTCTCCTATCAATTTCAGTATCAGCATATGCTGAAAGTAACGTGAGCTATGACTATGGTACCGTTGTTGAAACGATACCCATCGTAAAAAATATCCGAGTATCAACACCCCGAGAAGAATGTTGGGATGAGGATGTCCGTTATGAACAACGTAAAGGAAATGAGGGACTGAGCACTGTGTTGGGTGCGGTTATCGGTGGTGCTTTGGGAAATGCTGTAGGTCATCACAAAAAGAATAAACAGGTTGGCGCGATGGTCGGTGCTGTCCTTGGGGGAACGATAGGTCGCAGTATAGCGAGGGGACAGCCCCGTACCATTCGCACCGGCACAGAAGAAGTTTGTCGTGTTATTAACGAATATAGTGAAGAAGAGAGAATTGTCGGATATCGTGTTCGTTACAGGTACAATGATGAGACCTATACGATCCGTACCGAAGTTCACCCTGGTGATACCATTAAGCTTCGTTTAGCGGTTACGCCTGTCATCTAGAGATGGTCAAAAATACCGGAATTCAAGTAAATAAGTGGAGATAAGTATGCGAATTGGCGTTTTCCTAATGGTTCTAATCTGTTTTTTTGGATCAGAATGGGCGCGCGCAGACTTTTCGCATTCTCAGATCTTTAATTCCGTGACTCCTTTTTACGAGATCATGTATGCAGCGAATGATAGCGGAAATGCAAAGCCAAAGATTAATAGGAAAAAGGCAGCATCAAAAGCAAAGCGAGCTTATCCAGATAGTAAGATCTTGAGTGTTAAGTTGATCAAGAGTGGAGGCCCAACGGTTTACAAATTAAAGATGTTGTCCTCTGACGGCATTGTGAAGTATGTATTTGTAGACGGTCAAACCGGGTCTGTATTTGAATGAATAAGCGCCTGCTATTGATAGAAGATGAAGTGAAGCTTAGGGATCAGTTGCTTGAAATTCTTGGTAGGCACCAATATGAAGTCGAAGCTTGTTCAGATGGAATGGAAGGATTATATCTTGCGCAAAAATATGACTATGATATCGCTGTCATTGATCTCGGTTTGCCAAAGGTACCAGGGATGGAAATTGTCGAAAAGATCAGAGCCGAAGGCAGAGAGTATCCTATCCTGATTCTAACGGCTCGATCAGATTGGCAAGATAAGGTCGATGGGCTGGCCGCAGGTGCTGATGATTATTTGGTAAAACCCTTTCATGTGCAGGAATTGCTCGCCCGTCTCGAAGCATTAATTCGTCGAGCCACGGGTAAGTTCAAACCCTCTCTTGGAACGGGGCCTATTAATATGGATACCAAAGGTAAAAGAGTGCGGTCTGAAGGCAAAACTGTTGACCTGACAGCATACGAGTTCAATCTACTAGAATACCTGATGTTACGCCCAGGGGAAGTTGTTTCTAAGTCAGTATTAACAGAGCATCTCTATGAACAGGATTTTGATAGAGACAGTAATGTGATCGAAGTATTTGTTGGACGTCTACGTAAAAAGTTGGATCCAGAAAACACCCTAAAACCCATAGAAACTGTCAGAGGACAGGGCTATCGATTTACCCTGACGGATGAATAGGTAAGTCGGTCAAATGCCATCAGTACTACCCCCGCTATTTCATAAACAAAGCTCGCTTCGAAATCGACTTCTTGTTACCGCGAGTCTCGTTCTGTTTATTTTTTTAGGATTAATGGGACTGGTGTTTGATAGGGCATTCCAGAAGAGTGCTGAAAATAGCATTGCGGAAAGGCTAAAAATTCAAATTTATGGTCTGCTTTCTGTAACGGAATTTGATTCTCTTGAATTAACCTTGCCAGAAATTCTTCAGGAACCACGATTTAATAATCCCGGTTCAGATCTCTTTGCGCTTGTACTTGATGATATGGGTATTGAGCAGTGGCGTAGTCCTTCATCTGTTGATCTTGCTTTGGAAGATTTGGGATTATTTCATCAGGAACTAGCCCCGGGTGAAGAAAGATTTGGCAGGGTAAGCGTGACAGCTGATACATATTTTTATTTGAGTTATAAAATTCTCTGGTTAGGCTCCGGTGAAGTAGCAACGCCTTTTACCTTTGTTGTGATCCAAACAAGTGAAGCCTATTACCGTGAAATTACGAGTTACCGCAACAACCTATGGGGTTGGCTAGTCGGTGTCATCTTAATTTTAATTGGCGTGCAAGCGGCGGTGATGAAATGGGGATTGGCGCCTCTTGGCGAGCTTGCTTCAGACTTAAAAGCCATAGAAGATGGGAGGCAAGCCTTTCTGGATGGTGAATACCCTGAAGAAATAGAAGGTGTGACAAAGAACCTAAATCTATTGTTGGCAAGTGAGCGTGCTCAAAGAGAAAGGTATCGTACTACCATGGCTGATCTTGCACATAGTCTTAAAACACCACTGGCAATACTCAAAGGTTCAGCTAACCAACTTGAGTATCAGGGGGCATCGAAAGCTATTGAGATACAAAATACGATCGATGAGCAAGTGGCAAGAATGGATGAAATAATTGGCTATCAATTAGAGAGAGCGGTCATTGACTCAAGTACATTAATTAAAAAATCTATACTCGTTAACCCTATCGTAGATAGATTAATTGCTGCAATGGAGAAGGTATACGCTGAAAAGGAAGTCAGTGTTGAACTCAACTTTCAAGATTGCACTTTCTTTGGAGATGAGCGTGACTTAATGGAAGTTCTGGGAAATATCATCGACAATGCTTATAAATATTGTGATAAACGCGTCAGGGTGGATCTGGGTCGCGGAAAAGGAATCGACATGAAAGTGATTGTTGAGGACGACGGATCTGGCATTGAAGAAATGCACAGAACCAAGATGTTAAATCGGGGTTCGCGGCTTGATTCTCATGAAGCAGGGCAGGGCATTGGGTTGGCCGTTGTAGTGGAAATCGTGAATCGCTACGGCGGTGAAATAAAAATTGAAGATTCGATTTTAGGGGGTGCCAAAGTGAGTGTTAGCTTTGGCTGATCTAGTGGACTGCCAGAGCCGATAAACTGCCAGAGCCAATGTAATGGTTTAGATTGTGGTTCGCTTCGCTCTCGCAATCTAACCTTATTCCTTAGGCTTTTCGTTCCTTAAGCAACTGTTTTTTTAGATGCTTCGGCGCTCAATTTTAGTAAAGAGGCTAAACAAAAAGGCTGTTATTGCAAGACTCCACACGATAACCGCTCCGCTTGGTAGATCTAAGATTGAAGATAAGATTAAGCCAAAGCCATAACCTAATCCTCCAATCACATAGCCTGTCAACAAGGCATTTCTGTGTCCTACACTGCCTAAGCAGGAATAATCAGGCTGGCAAAAACCAGATAAACCCCTACTAACTGCACTGAACTGGTAACGGCTAATGCAAACAGCAAGTAAAAGCCAAGATGGTTTAATTTTTGTCGCAAGTTGTACCATATCAGCAAAATAAAGCCCGTCATTAATAGCGTTGGCAAGAGCTGATCCCAGGTAATCCACAAAATCTGCCCTACCAATAAATCTTTGAGTGATTCACCTCCACGGGGGTTATCTGCCAGCAGTAAAATACTGGCAGTTGCTGCCAATATAAATGTCACACCGATAAGGGCTTCTTGAAATTGTTGGTAGCGTTTCTCCAACTGGCTTAATATTGTCGCAGCAATCAAGGCGCTGCTTACTGCTGCCAGTTGCACTTCCCAGCCATGTGTATCCCAGCCGAAGCGGTAGGCTGCAATCACCCCTAACCCTGCTATCTGGGCTATCGCCAGATCGATAAAAATAATCCCCCGTTTAAGCACCTCTTGACCTAGAGGCACATGGGTTGCCAGTATTAAAAGGCCGGCTATAAAAGCTGGCCCAAGGATGGAAAGCTCCAAGCCCTCAAAACTCATGATCCAATCTCCAATAGTTGATTCAAGAGCTGGTCGAACCATTGAATCAGGTTTTCCTTATCTGAGACGCTAAATGGCAAACCGATAGAAGGAAGTCCTGTTTTTTTCGCTAGCCATCGGGCAGATTTATCATTCTGATAGCTTGCAAACAGGATCATGTCGGCTGGGTTTTGTTTTAACTGGCGAAGCACTTTACTTAAATGGGTACTGCTAGGTGGAATCCCCGGTTTGGGTTCGAGTGTCGCCACTTTTTTCAAACCTAGCCATTGTTCCAGATAAATCCAGCTATCATGACTGACGACAATACGCATATCTCGCAATGGTTTAGCGCGCTGTTCCCATTGTGCAATAGCCTGATTCCACTCACGAGTAAAATTCAACAGTTTTTGTTGATAGAGTGCACTGTTCATTGAATCAATTTTTTGCAGCCTTAAAGCTAATGCCTCGGCAATTTGCAAAATGCGATAAGGGTCAAGATGAAAGTGCGGATTGCCTGCTGCGTGAATATCACCCAGGCTACGGTCAAGCACTGTTGGCTTTTCTAGCAGGGAGATAAAATCGGCGGCCATAAAGTGCCCCATGCTATTAGGCTGAATATTACCATTGCCCGATTTGCGCAATAATAAGGGTAGCCAGCCTACCTCCAGCTCTGCCCCAGTACACACCAACAATTTGGCACGGCGTGCTTTGGCAATCAGACTTGGGCGCGCTTGTATGTGATGTGGGTCTTGCTGAGCGGTGGTGGCGCTGTAGACTTTGACCAGATCACCCCCCAGCATCCGTGTCAGCGCAGCCCATTCAGGTTCGCAAGCAAACACATTGATTTGGGCATCAGCTACATTAGTACATAAAGACAATAGCAAGGCACCGAACCCAACAATTTTTATCCGTTGATAAAACATAAGGGTTCGCTCCTAAAATTGGTGGGCGGCATGACTACCGAGGCTCATGGTGTATTGCAAGAAAATCTGATTATCAGCCTCTTCATAGGATTTATCTCGATTATATTGCAGACGTACCCGACTAAATTCACTGGGTAACCATTCCAACATGGCACTGTAGCGTTTAGGGGTATGGCCTTCATTGTCCAGCCCTGCCTCAGCCAAGATATCAGTATCCGAGCCACGGTTGTTACTGTCTAACTGATCGTAACGCAATCCCGTCTGCCATTGTCGGGCAAACTTATAAGTCGTCTGGGCGTACCAGCCTTTTTGATCTCCGTTATAGCGTGTTTTTTCTAGCGGAGGCCCACTATCTAACATCGTCACGACCCCGTTTTCCTTACGTACAAAATATTCAAACTGAAATTTGAAATTCTGGTTCTTTGGGTTGCCGTTGGGTGCCCATTTATACACCAGATCCAATCCGTTAATTTTACTATCACCACTAAATGATGGAGTCTCTGCCGCACCGCCTTCATGTGCGTGACCGCCACTTTCCCGACCCTCGATGTCATTTGTCTGCCAATGACTAAAGCCCAACTGCCAGCTATGCTCAATGCCAATATCACCGCCTATATCCGCAAAGACAGTCCATGCACCTATACCATTGGACCTTCCTGCTGCGGGGTGCCGACTACCACTTAAGATTTCTGAACCCAGCTGTAAAAAAATTGCGGTAGGGGCAATATAGGTAAACTGCACACCATCATCAATCAAGCTATTGCCAAACAAACCACGATAAATCAAGGGGGCATCAGCAAAATCCCAAACATGTGCGTGTTGCTTGTTGAGATAACCTATCTCAGAAAAGAAACGCCCGGCTTTTACTGTCATGCCATTGCCTAGTCCTAGCGTTTGTATAAAGGCTTCTTCCAGTTCAACTTCTGTTGCTCCTTCATGTTCAGCAAGGGCAAGGGTTATCTGGCCATAGAATTTATCATCAATATTGGCGCTCATAATGAGTTCGCTATGACCTAAAGATAAACCCTTGTCACCCAGACCTGCTTCACCACCGAGGGCAAATCCCGGCAATTCATACGCTTCTGGATCATTTCCAAAACTGCCATAACGACCATCCAGAATTAAACTAATGGCGGGGTTAAAATTGTTTCGACTCGTAAGCGCAGACCGCGAGGTATTGCTTTGCTCCAATTTTCCTTCGACTTGCTGGGCCTTGGTATTTGCCTGTTTTGCATTTTCCTCCGTCTTTAGCAATCTGGCTTCTAAGGCATGAATGCGTTGCTCATAGTCTTTTTTAAGCGCATTTAATTGTTGTTTTATACTCTCTGTTTCGCTCTCTGCGAAAACCAGACTTGAATTTAATATTGTGGCTGTGATTGCAGCCGTAACTAATGCTTTACGCATGAAAATTACTCCCGTATACAAAAATATTCGCCACAGCGACTAAGTGCTTGGGGCGCTAAAAATCAATATTTGTTTACGAAAGAGAAGGAGGGGCGCGTGCGTTATAGACAGACTGCGGAGTGGATAAGCAGATGCCAATTATCTGGCTAGCAGGTAGTGCATTACTAGCCATAATAGGTAATTGCAAACCATCAGGAACTAGTCCTTTGCCTGATTTCTCACACTGTAAAAATATTTGACACGATTGACTTTGAGCATGGAACGGATGCTCTACAGAGTGAGTAAGCACGCCAAACTGCCCGATAAGCAATAAAATGCTTATGAGTGCTATGTATATTTGAAGGTGCTTTTGGTTCATTATTTATGTGAATTAGTTACTATTGGGTTGTGTCCCTGACCTCGCCTCGGGTCGGTAATCTGCCTTAGAAATTCAGGCAATAATTCACTTATCCTTGTAAAGAACGATGTCAATATACATCAAAACATGGTGTTGAACTACCCTGCGATCTATCGACCCGAACAGAATAGTGGCGAATATTAGGACCTAATTAGTTTTTCACACCCCAAATTTGGTTTCAGCTCATAAAACCGTCCAGACAGCGTTTCTCTTTAGAGGCAGGTTCTATTGTTAAAAGCAGGGGATCGCTAGGCAATAATTCAGAATTCGAAGCCTTGGACATTGCCTTTCTGAATTGAAGTTGTATTCAATGACATGAGGCCATATTATCTGCTGCAACTTAATCTAGGACGGCCTCCTAGATCTTGCCCTTCATAGGGGCGAAGTTTTTTAAAGAAGCTTTTTACGGAAAACTTTTTAGAAAAAGTTTTTATCAGGAGAAAACATGGATTTTTCATTTTCCGAAGAACAAACATTACTTCAAAATAGTGTACAACGATTTATTCAGAACGATTATGGCTTTGAACAAAGACAAAAGCTGATCAAGACTGATGAAGGTTTTAGTCGAGAGAACTGGGCTAAATTTGCAGAATTAGGATGGTTAGGACTTCCTTTTGGTGAAGCGTCTGGGGGCTTTGATGGCGGTGCCATTGAAACCATGATCATGATGGAAGAGTTTGGCAAAGGACTTGTTGTTGAGCCCTATCTCAGCACTGTGTTATTAGCAGGTAAGTGTATTGAGTTTGGTGGGTCTTCTGACCAGAAAGAAGCCCTACTAGGAGAAATTATTGAAGGCACAAAGCTAGGTGCTTTGGCTTTTGTGGAACCTCAGGCTAGATTTAACCTTGCAGATACGCTGACGACGGCTGAAAAACAAGGTGATGGATATGTTATATCAGGGTTTAAGGGTGTTGTTCTTGGCGGGCCCAGTGCAGATTTTTTCATTGTTCCCGCCCGAACCTCGGGTGATCAGAGAGACAGTGACGGTATTTCCTTATTTATTGTTGATGGCAATGCTAAGGGGTTGAGCTTACGTAATTATGCCACGGTAGATGGTTTGCGAGCCTCTGAATTGACCTTAGAAAATGTCAGTGGCGAACTCCTAGGAGAAGAATCTTGTGGCTTTGGACTGTTGGAGAAAGTCATTGATCACGCCATTATTGCTATTGGCGCAGAAGCCGTTGGTGCAATGGAAGTGTTGTATAGGGCGACGGTTGAGTATTGTAAAACTAGGGAGCAATTCGGGCAGCCTATTGGAAAGTTCCAGGTCTTGCAGCATCGTATGGTTGATATGTTTGTTGAACACGAGCAGACCAAGTCTCTCGTTTATATGGCAGCCATGCGTATGGATGAGTGCTATGACGTTTTGGCTAGAAAAGCAGTTTCAGGTCTTAAAGTGCAAGTCGGTAAGGGTGGTCGATTTGTTGGCCAAGGCGCAGTGCAATTGCATGGTGGGATGGGTGTGACGGATGAGCTTAATGTGGGCCATTTCTTTAAGCGACTCACGACAATTGATACTTTGTTCGGTAATTCAGATTACCATTTAAATAAGTACTCAAAAATAGCTTAGGCTCATGTCTGAAATACCACAATGGTTTTGGGATGCGGTTGAAACTGAGTCAGAAGCCGGTTTTGTAGAAGTTGCTGATCGCGATATCAATCATTTGAGCTGGAGTCAATCCAGTGGACAAGGTTTGCTATTTGTCCATGGCCATAACGCGCATGCTCACTGGTGGGATTTTATTGCCCCCAGCTTCAAAAATAGCTTTCAAACCGCAGCGCTTGATTTAACCGGGATGGGAGATAGTGATCATCGAGATGCTTACTCCAATGATCTTTATGCTGAAGAGATTAAAGCCGTCGCCGATTCCCTCAAGATGCCCAAAGAAACAACGCTTGTAGCGCATAGCTTTGGCGGCCTAATGGCCATACGCGCTTGTGCAAAATATCCTGGACGATTTAATCATCTTGTTTTGGTCGATTCTGGCGTCAGACACCCGGAAGACATTAAAGAAAGAGAACCCCAGATAGATCGGCTTCAACAGCGTAAGGTGTACCCAAGCAAAGAAATTGCCCAGGGACGATTTCGCTTGCAGCCGCCACAACAGTGTGAAAATCAATATTTGGTAGATTATATTGCCCAGAAGTCTTTGGAATTTGACGATGATGGTTGGGTCTGGAAATTCGACGAAGAGCTCAATTCCCGCATGTCGATATTAGGAGATCTTGCTGAAGATTTTCAGGCTATTAGTGCAAATAATATGAAAATGTCACTTATCTACGGTGCTCAGAGTGAGTCCTTTAGTGAAAAAAGTGCGTTGTATATGAAGGAATTAGTACCAGAACTTGAGATCGTTAAATTAGAGAACGCGCAACATCATTTATTTCTGGATCAACCAGAAGAGTTTATAGATAAACTGTCTAGCCTTATTTAAACCTAGAAAACAGACAAAAAAAGGAGCCACTGGCTCCTTTTTTTTGAAAGTGCTATTAACAAGCTTCAAACAATCCCGCTGCGCCCATACCACCACCAATACACATACTGACAATGCCGTACTTCTTACCACGACGCTTAAGTTCACGAAGGATGTGGCCTGTTAATCTGGATCCAGTCATGCCAAAAGGATGTCCAATAGAAATAGAACCACCATTTACATTGTAAATCGCCGGGTCAATTTCTAATTTGTCTCTGGAATACAAACACTGAGAAGCAAATGCCTCGTTGAGTTCGACTAGATCGATATCACCCATACTCAATCCCTTAGCCTTTAATAAGCGAGGAATTGCAAATACAGGGCCGATGCCCATTTCGTCAGGTTCGCAACCAGCAACACTCCAGCCGCGGAAGTAGGCCAGTGGCTCAAGCCCTAATTGCTCAGCTCTTTCTGCACTCATGACCAACGTCATGGATGCGCCATCTGAAAGTTGAGACGCATTACCCGCTGTTACAGAACCAGTCTCTTCAAAAACTGGCTTCAAACTAGCAAGCCCTTCAAGGGTTGTACCAGGACGATTACATTCGTCTTTGTCACAAATGCCATCAATGATTTCTGTTTCTTTGGTTTCTTTATTAATGACTTTTGCCCATTTGGTTTTCATTGGGACGATTTCGTCATCAAATAATCCAGCTTCCTGAGCAGCAGCTGTTCGCATTTGAGATTCAAAAGAGAACTGATCTTGTGCTTCACGGCTAACATTGTATCGATTCGCGACGACTTCTGCGGTGTTACCCATCGCCATAAAGATGGCGGGTGCAATTTCTTTAATCGTTGGGTGAGGGTCTGATTTCCCCGGTGTTTGTCGAGTATTAGATGAGATGGATTCAACACCACCTGCGATCATAACCTCGGAACATCCGCTAGCAATTTGTGTTGCAGCGAAAGCAATAGAATTTAAGCCTGAAGAACAAGCTCGACTAATCGTAGTACCTGCAGTGGTTATGGGCAATTGCGACAAAATGACCGCAATCCGACCGATGTTTCCACCTTGCTCACCCACTTGGCTAGCGGCACCAACAATAACGTCCTCAACTTCAGCCGGATCCAATTTTGGATTTCTAGCCAGTAATGCATCAATACAATGGGCTACCATGTCATCGGGTCGTGTTAAATTAAACGTACCACGGAAAGATTTTGCTAGTCCGGTTCTTACACTATCTACCACCACTACATCACGCATGGTTCATTTCTCCTTGTCTGAATCTATTGGTTATGGGTTCAAAAGCGAAAGCTATTGTGCACTGTAACAATCCAAATTGACAAGGCCGAATTTATAGAGATTTGAGCCATTGATATAAGGCAATAGATCAATGCAATCACGGTACTTGTAGCTTTCAAGCTTAAGGGTTAGTCTTTTTGCAGACATAGTCGAGATTAATTGGGTGGTTTATGACCTTAGAAATGGATTTAGTGATAAGAGGCGGGCAGGTTTTTGATGGGCGAGGCAATACCCCCAGATTCGTCGATATAGCAGTTAAAGACGGGGTTATTACCCAGATTGGTGAGGTCGCGGCCAATGGAATAGAAGAAATCGACGCCAAAGGCAAAATAGTCACCCCCGGCTTTGTTGATATCCACACTCACTATGATGGGCAAGTCACCTGGGGAAATCGACTCTCGCCCTCTTCGGCACACGGTGTGACAACCTGCGTAATGGGCAATTGTGGTGTGGGCTTCGCACCCTGCAAGGCGTCTGACCATGAGATGTTGATTAAATTAATGGAGGGTGTCGAAGATATTCCCGGTGTGGTGTTGACTGAGGGCTTGAGTTGGGATTGGGAAACTTTACCTGAATTTTTAGATAATCTGGATGGCAAAGCCTTTGATATGGACTTTGCTGCCCAAGTGACCCATGCGCCTCTTCGAGTATACGTAATGGGGCAGCGAGGTGCGGATCGAGAAGAAGCTACTGATGATGAAATCGAGCAGATGGCGCGTCTGGCACAAGAGGGCGTTGAGGCCGGTGCGCTTGGTTTTACCACCTCTAGGACGATTAACCACAGAACCAGTGAAGGTGATCCTACACCGACACTTACCGCATCTAAAAAAGAATTGGTCGGTATCGCTAAGGGTTTGAAACGCGCAGGAAAAGGCGTATTACAACTGGTTTCAGATTTCAAAGACCATGATGCAGAAATGGATTTGATGCGATCGATGGCAAAGGAATCAGGTCGGCCCTTGTCTGTTTCATTAGCTCAAAATTATAAAGTGCCCGACAGCTATCGAAGGGTTCTTTCTGCACTAGATCAGGCACAAAAAGAAGGCTTAGCGATGACGGCCCAAGTGTGTGGGCGAGCCGTCGGTATCGTCATGGGGCTCGATACGAGTATCAGCCCACTTTCTTTGAGTAAAACATACCGAGATATGAATGAATTGGCATTATCAAAGCGAGTGTCGAAGCTCAGAGATGCTGAATTGCGCGGTAAAATAGTCAAAGAAATTGAAAATTCTGAACACGCTTCGAGGCGGATGGCATTAAACTTTTCTCATATGTTTGTGCTTGATAATCCCCCTGACTATGAACAGCCCCCAGAACAATCTATTGCGCAACTAGCCCTAACAAAAAATTGTCACCCCATCGAATTGGCCATTGATGTCATGCTTATGGATGAGGGAAAGGGCATGCTGTATATGGCCTTTCTAAATTATGCGAATGGCAATCTTGACCCTTCACTGGAAATGATAAAGCATCCCCATACCGTGATGGGTTTGGCTGATGGCGGTGCCCATGTTGGGTTGATATGCGATGCGAGTTTCCCCACAACGATGTTGACTCACTGGACACGGGATAGGACAAGAGGAGAGAAATTGTCTCTGGCTTTCGCGATTCAATGTTACACAAAGGATAACGCAGAAGTGGTGGGTCTCTATGATCGCGGCGTATTAGACGTGGGATACAAAGCTGATATTAATGTGATTGATTATAAAAAGCTTAATTTGCACCGTCCTGAAATTGTATTTGATTTACCCGCCGGTGGTAAACGTTTAGTTCAACAGGCTGATGGGTACAGCGCAACCATTGTTAGCGGTGTCGTCACTTATCGAGATGGTCAGCCAACGGATAACCTACCTGGACGATTGATTAGAGGCGCGAAGGCGTCGCCTGTACCTAGCTTGGATGAAATAATATGAATGCACCCATGGATTTAGAAACACTAAAAGCATTAGAAACCGGTGCTGAGTGGTCGAGCGCTGAATATCAAGAAAGCGATTGGATTGATATCTTAAGTGATAGTGAACAAGCTGAATTGCACGTAGCACTGCAACATGCCAAGTCCGTTTCTATGGATATGCTGGAAATTAGTAAAGAGGATTTCCCGCTGGGCGAATTGGCAAAACGACTTAAAAAAATTGAAAATGAGTTAATGAACGGTCGCGGTTTTGCTTTGATTCGCGGGCTGGATAGATCTCGCTACGATAACGACGATATGTGTCTTCTGTATTGGGGGATTGGGCTCCATCTCGGTAATCCTTGGCCGCAAAATAAGCACGGTCATATGTTGGGAGATGTAACAGATCAGGGCAAAGCGCCTAATGATCCAACTTCCAGAGGTAATGAATTAGGGGGTGTTGCGATGCCCTATCATAGTGATGGTTCTGACTTGGTTGGTTTGATGTGTTTAAACAAAGCTAAAACCGGCGGTCTATCAACAATTTGTAATGTCCTTACGATTCATAACGACCTAGTTAAGCTGCGTCCAGAGTTGCTTGTTGAGCTTTATAAGCCTCAGCCCGTTGATTTCAGAGGCGAACAAGTTAAGGGAAAAAAGCCATGGTATGAAATGCCAGTTTTTAGCATTAAAGATAATCGTTTGTTTGTCAGATATATCCGACCCTATATTAAGGCGAGCCAACGACATGACTCTGCTCCAAGAATTACACCCTTAGCTGAAGAGGCGATGAAATTACTTGACGAGATGACTCAAGACCCTAAATACACACTCTTTATGAATTTACAGCAGGGAGATATGCAAATCATAAATAATTATCATCTGCTGCACGCACGGACTGCTTACGAAGACGACAAGGAAAATGGGCAGGTACGATTCTTAAAGAGATTATGGTTGGAAACAGAAGTCTTAAAGTCCAGACCCAAATGGGCTGAATCTAATATAGGTGCCCACTGGGGAAAGAAAAAAGCCATTAGCCGCTTGGATAGATAAGCCATTAGCTGTTTGCCCTGAACCGCATCGCTCATATTGTTCTCTTGATTTAGGCTGTGGATATATACCGCATAATTAGGCAACCCTATTTATCAAGCTGAAAAAGCGTCGTAGCGACGCTTATTTTTTCGATAAACTGAAAAGAAGGTAAAAACACAATTATATCAAAAACATACGGCTTATTACCTATCGCTAGATATACGTCGCTGAGACGCTTTTGACAATTGCGACAAATAGGTGATCAATATGTAAGCAATTGATATTTAAATTGTTTTTAGCTATCGTTGTGAAAATTCAAAAAGAGATATCCGTCTCTGCGACCGAGTCTCAGAGACGTTGATACAAATGTTAGGCTTTGAATGAACCTCCAACCCACTATTGAAGTGCTACAGAAATGGGCTGCTAATAATGTCTATATTCGCAAGGTGTTCATCTATGGTAGCCGTGCTAGGAATGATTTTACAGAAAACAGCGACTTGGACGTGGCGCTGGTAATTCGACCAGCTTTAAATGATACAAATTCTATGTCTGTGTTTTCTTTTGAGAAGCAAAGTTGGGTGAATGAGTTGCAACCAAAGGTTCCTTACAAACTACATTTAAAGGCGCTACACTCAGATTCACCTGACGTGCAATCAGGTATTGATAGATCTTCATTTCTTGTATATGAAGAAGATAACTTCCCAATCCAAATAAATGGAAACAGTATGGAAAGAAGAGATCGAATACACAGCTATCTAAACTCTATAGCACTTGAAGTACTTGACCACATCAAGGAAAAAGAAGGCCAGTTTCCTGATAGATGGGTTCCCGCAGCGGAAGTGAAGAATCAGCTAGATCTAAATTTCGTTGCTGTCCCACAATCAAATAAACAATATGGTTCAAAAGGTTGGTTCTTTGCGATTATCGCGCGCCAACTGGAGGACAAGAAATCAATTGAATATAAAAAAGTAGGTAGTAGAGCCTACTATCGGAGTACCTAGTGAGCCTAACAAAAAAATGCAGCGGACCAGCTAAAGCTGGCACGCTGATTTAGGCGTTAGATTTCAATGCAGACCGATAGAGACTTAAGAATTGCGATTGTGGGTAACTCTTCCTCAGGGAAAACTACCATTTCTCGATACCTGCTATCACAGACCAATTTGCCCTATCACTCGATTGATGCGATATCTTGGGATGGAAACGGAGAGTTAATTTCTGAGGAAGTGCGCAAGGAAAAGCATATCGAAATTGCGGCAGGTACAAGGTGGATTATCGACGGAAACTCGAACCAGTCATTGGCACGCGCAACTCACATCGTATATCTCAATACTGAGAGGTTGACGTGTTTTGTAAGGTGTATTGTTCGTGCCTTTGCATTAAAATTGCGATTTAAAACTGACTTTATACCTTTCCCTGTTTCCCGCTTGCCAAGTAATTTAAAGTTTATATGGAACTTCTCCGGAATCTTTGGCAATAAACTAGATGAAATGGCCCTGAAAGATGATAGGTTTATCATACTTAGTAGAGGCTATGACAAATTGTATGTTTATAATTCAGTCAAAATCTAACATAAAGTTGTTGGCACTCCCTTCGGTCGTTAGGACGCTCCGCAGCTTTGCTGCTACGCGCCTCAAAACTAGGCGTTGATATACATTGATATTCCGTTCTTCAAACAAAAAGGCAAATTTGGAAGGTAGCTTTAATAGACCAAATCGACCCTTCTTTGCAGCGGGCGCATGTCATATTCTCGCCCATGCACTTTTGACTAAGCTGGATGAAGAGCTGTGGTATGCCGTATTTATTGAGCCGAAACTAAATTTCTCCGGAATGCATGTATTTGTAACGAACGGAATAATTGTGCTCGATTACCACGGAACTACTGCGCACGAAACATACATCGAGCACTACGTCAGTAAAATGCAACGATTCTTCCCTGGGTGGCAATGTAGTTTCAAACGCCTTAAGATAAGTACAATCGGTAAAGATTTCTGCGATATGTATAAACACCGTATGCCTGATCAATACTATCGTGACCCACTTCCAAGAGCCTATGAATATGCAACCAAATTATTGGGAGATCATGCCTAACAAAAAATTGGTGTCGCCTTCGGCCTGGACTAGCTGCTCTGCAGCTAGCCACACAATTAAAAGTTATAGGGCAAGGATAGTCCGCTAATGACCCAAAGCAGGCGGTCACTGCTTGCTTTTTTGCCCAGTTAAAATATTTACTGTAATGCCTCAAAATCACAGGGAGAAACGTAATGATGCAGATTCTTAAGATAGCTTTGTTGTGTACGGCTACTATGTTAACAGCTCACGCCGAGGACATTGTTGAAGTTGGGGGCAAAGGAGCGACTTGTGTGGAGGATGCTGGCTGCATCAACCGAATCCACCCGGACATCCCTATGATCGCAACGGCTAAGCCGGGCCAGACCATATTATTTAGAACTCGCGATACCTTTGATATTCTTGGAACCGTGGACAGCCAGACGGAAAAGATGAACGAAATTGGCGACGACTGGCATTTTGGCCGGATCCATCCCGTCACGGGCCCCGTGTATATTGAAGGCGCCAAAGCCGGTGATGTACTTGCGTTTACTATTACCAAAATTAAACCAGGACGCCATGCATATACTAAAGGAGGAAATTACGGTTTTGCTTTTGATCTGATTGGTGGTGATGAATTCGGCGTAACGTGGCGACTTGATGAAGATTTTGCTACCAGTGCTGATCTGCCTGGAATAAAAATTCCCAACCGCAGCTTCCCCGGTTTGGTTACCACTATGCCGGACCGGGAAAACCTCGTGAAAATGCTTGCCCGCGAAAAAGCACTGCTGGAGGCTGGCGGCACCGTACACCCACCGATCACTGATTTTGCCTCACCCGCCTCTGTTTGCGGGCCAGACGGCAGCGCGCCGGAAGAATGTTTGCGTACGATTCCGCCGCGCGAGCATGGCGGTAATCTGGATATTCGATATCTGCAAACCGGTGTCACCATATATCTGCCTTGCTACATTGATGGTTGCGGCCTCGCGGTCGGTGATTTTCATTACGCACAGGGCGACGGCGAAGTCGCTGGTACAGCGATTGAAATGTCCGCCGACCTATGGGGCAAGGCCGAAATAATCAAGAATGGACCAGATCTTACCCACGGCCCCCATTATAGTGGCGCGTCAACATTGCTTGATATCCCTTCGACCAAATTTTATGCCGTAACCGGGTTTCCGCTGAAAGAAAAAGGCAGCACACCGCCACGGCTTCAATATTTAGGTTCAGCCAAGGTTGCGGATCTTGAAAACCTTTCAAACGATATCAATCTCGCGGCGCGCAACGCACTTGATGGCATTATCGATTATATCGTCGCCACCTATGGTTACGACAGGCAGCATGCCTACATTATCGCCAGCGTTGCCGTTGACCTGCGTATTGGACAACTGGTTGATGCACCGAATGTAGGGGTGACCGCCATCCTGCCACTGGATATATTTGAGAATAAAATTGAATAGGTGATATTTCTGACAACGGTATTTTAGCGCCCAAACTAAACGCCCACTGCTTAGAACGTTATTGTGCATGAATGCCTCTTTTCTTGAATTGAGCTAAGCGCTATGGTCATGACGCAGCGATATGGAAATCCAATCTCAATTGCACCACAGGGTGTATATTCCATTCCGTTCTTTCCTCGCGTTCCTTATAACCAGAATGCGTTTCCGCGGAGTTTTCCCTCCGCTCAAAATGGTGCTACAAATATGGAATGGCCT
>JAESSY010000040.1 GCA_016763855.1 Pseudomonadales bacterium | reverse complement strand
TTAACGTGATCTGACCAGATTTGTTTTTGTTGTAATGTCACTCGACTCATAATGAACTCCTGTGATTGGAGCGTTTATTATCAGGCCGGTAAATATAAAGGGATAGTACGCGGAGAAATTGGCGCTTACGCTAGATTGAAAGAATTACAGACTAAATAAATCATAATATTCAGTGGATTAAGGGGTGATATATCTCCTGCTAGAAGGCTCTCAGAGGCCCTCAGGTGACCGCTAAGCACTTAAGGTTAGGTTATTGATGTATGGCATACCCCATGAATCTTTGGTGAGGATTCTCCTTAGGTATTACAGGCTACAGAGGATCAAATAGAGGTATAAAGATCTTGTCCTTATGTGTCTTACTATGAGGACTAAAAGGTAATAAGTTACTTAGATGTTTAGGGCCTTTATAGTCCTTTTATTCCCTAATCTCTAGTAGCCTTTTAGCAGCTAAGCTATCCTGAACCCTGTAGTGCTTTAATAGATCCATCCATCATTACCCCTATTCTTCTTATAGCTTTAATAGATTTATTAACAGGTCTATTGGGTGGTTATCTATGAGTAGTCATTATTTGGTGATGAATCTAAAGGATCAAGCTCTCCATATGTATTCATTTCATATTTGTACTTGTTGTCATAGTATCGAGATCTCAATTGCCTCTCTTCTGGAGTGTCTGGAATGCTGAAGGGATTGTATGGGGCTTCAAGTTCAAAGCCTGCTCCACATCTACTTCCTGTAATTTCTTCAAATACTTCCACCATGGTTTGTTGTAACCACTCATAATACCTATGAGCTATTATGAACGAATCATGGATTGGTAAAATTACGGTGCCTAAATCCCTTATCGCACGTAGCATTACTTTTTCAGCTATATCACTTTCTGTTTTCTGTAAACTTCTTCCTATATCCTCGTAGAAATACTGCACTACAGACTCATGCTTAACTTCCATCATACGCACAAGGTCACTGGCACTTACGCCAATTTCATCTAGATCTTTTAAACCAACAACAGCAGCTACTGCGCTCCTTCTTGAGTCAGTGTTGAGAAGAATTTGGAAAGCTAATTTGATTACCGATCTCGCTTTTGGTGAGATGATGCCTTCAATAGAATAAAGATCACCATCCGGTCTATTACCGCCGTACTTTGCATAAAGTATTTCCGCGACCATGCAATTATAGTCACACTCTATAGTGAGCTCGTTGTGTATAGTAATGAATCGTCGCCATTCACTATGTACTAGCTGCCACCAACCGCCACTTATTCGACCACCGCTTTCAAAGTTGGGTTTAAATGAGCGTCTTAAATACTTCCTCTGAACTTTTGGTATCAGAGGTAGATCATTGTCTCCGTGGCGGACAGCATTAGTGAATTCTTCATTTGTGACATATATATCAATAAATTTCCCTTGAAGTGCTAAGTTAATTTCTAACAGGCTATCTCGGAAAACCGAAGTATCTTCAGGGTTATAGTTAATCAGATTGTCATTCAAATCCCTTAAGAATATTGTGTGCATCCTATTTGGATGCTCATCAACTTGAATAGCATTTTCAATCAGTGCAGAGAGTTTCGCCAATAATTGGCCACTGGCTTTTATGGATGAACGTGCTCTTTGATATTCACCTAAATTTTCATCAAGAGCGCCAAGTCTAACTAGTGCCTGTCCATCAATACCTATCTTGCTGAAATACAAGGATAAATATTCAAATATTCTTAAAAACCCTTCAAGTTTTGTTAAAATTAATTTACGAGAAAAACCAAAACAAAACCGAAGGATTTACCATGCGAGAGACCCGCATCGCGCAGACAAGTATATTCGATAACTACTCATAACACGATATCGGTGTTCAACTTAAACGGCTTGCAAATATCTTGGATACGCATCTCGATATTCTTTCTCTTGTCCAAAAGGATTTAGTCAATAAATCTTGCAAGCCGGTTGGACGATTAGGATTGTCAGTAGAAAATGTCTTTCGTTGTCTGTTGCTAAGGCAGATATTTGGTTTCAGTTACGAGCAACTCGCTTTCCACCTATCAGATTCAATGAGCTATCGAACATTTGTAAGGCTGCCTTCTCATTTGTCCCCAAAAAAATCCTGCCTTCAAGCAACGATTCGCCGTATAAAGCCAGCAACCTTAGAGCGCATCCACCGAGACCTGTTGTCAAAATGGCTTGAGCAGGGGCATCTATCAATTGATCAATTGCGGATAGACAGTACAGTGGTATCAAGTCACATCGCGCCACCCAGTGATAGTCAGTTACTCAATGCTGGTGTACGTGTGCTGAGCCGTTGTTTGGCTAAGAGTCGAGATAAAACTGGTATTAAGTTACGATTTACTGACCAAAGAAAGGCATCAAAGTCATTAGCCTTTCAAATATTTAATGCTAAAAAGGCGGTAAAAAACGTACTTTATCGAGATTTGCTCAAACTGGTGCGTGTCGTATTAAAGCAAGTTGAAAGAAGTTTGTTACAGGTCAGAGCGGATGGTGCACTTAGCTCATCACAGCACAAGTGGATCCATGAAGTGACACATTACAGAGACTTATTGCTGAAAGTTGTTGATCAAACCGAGCGCCGCGTTATCCATCAGGAAAGGGTGCCCTCATTGGAAAAGATCGTGAGCCTATTTGAAGCACACACCGATATTATTATTAAGGGCTTCCGGGATGTACAGTACGGTCACAAGATAAATTTGAGTAGTGAGGGAAAAGGTTTTATCACTTCTTTACTGATTGAAGAAGGTAATCCTGCTGACAGCGATAGGTTTTTACCCGTGCTGAAAAAACATCAAGAGAACCTGGGTTGCTTACCGGCATCCGTCGTGGGTGATGGTGGTTATGCAAGTAAACATAATGTCACCGAAGGTCGTGCGCTAGGCATTCAACATGTTGTGTTCCACAAACGTACGGGGATATCTTATCTTGCCATGGGCGTGAAGCAGAAAACGTTTAAACGCTTACGCAATTTTAGGGCGGGCATAGAAGGCAATATCTCTGAACTAAAAAGAAGCTATGGTGCGAGCAAAGCAAAATGGAAAGGCCACGAGGGCTTTAAGGCTTTTGTCTGGTCCTCAGTCATTGCTTACAACTTAATGCGATTAGCCCGATTGCCCTCGGGCTAATCAATATTTTTATACCCAAGATACCGATATGACTTCCTCTATTGTGACAGAGCAGATTGGGGTGGGAGAAAATCACAAAAAATAGACAAAAACTGCAATATAACCCTAGTCGGCATAGCAAGATGCTATTGTTAGTTTGGAATGAGAACAGCTGCTGTTACTGAGTTTGCAGAGATCAAGAATTGCCCATTTATGGATGGGCACTAGTTAGGGTATATAACGATTTGCCTTTCTTGAAACAACACCGTCTTTAGTCAACGCAAGATGCGTCAATGATTGCTCATCATGATTCATTCGCCACGACAACATTTTTTGCGCGTAGAGTAAAACCTCTTTTTGATAAGCTGGATCATCGACAACATTGTTTAATTCTTCTGGGTCTTTTTCTAAATCAAAAAACAATGGAGGCAAGTTTGTAAAGTGTACGTATTTAAATCTTTTTGAACGAAGAACATTAAGCGTGCACTGATGGTGCGTGAGCCCGAGTGAGCGCTCTGTATCTTCCCCCTCAGGGATATTTCTGAAGTCAAATTCCCAATGCACTTCTTTTCGCCAATTGGTTTGGATCACGCCTTGTTTAATCGTTGGCACAAGTGACGCTCCATCACACTGAACAGGTATGTCAAGATCTAACCAATCGAGCATGGTGGGCATCAGATCTACATTTTCTGTAAAAGCCTCTATTTGTTTCCCGTGGCTTTCCAGGGCCTTGGGATCTCGAATTATGAGTGGGATGTGATAAGACTGATCAAAATACCCCATTTTCCCTAATAGCCAATGATCACCAATCTGTTCTCCATGATCAGAGGTGAAAATGATCAATGTATTGTCCCAAAGATCGTTTTGTTTTAGATAGTCAAAGAGTCGACCTAGATTGGCATCGACCTCTGACATGAGCCCGAAATAGGAAGCCTTTAAACGACTAAGCTTTTTGCTATCCTGTGGCGCTGCAAAATATCGCTTCTTAAGCTCTTTGGCTAACCAAGGATGTTGATTTGCTTCTTGTGTTGGGCTTTCTGCGCGAATGTAGTCTTCGAGCGTATCGGGTGGATACATTTCATTATAGGGTTTCGGTGCAACCCAAGGAGGATGGGGTCGAAGTAAGGAGAGATGTACGCAAAAGTTTGTTTTGTTTTCTTCGATATAGTCTTCTACCTGATCTATCATAAACCAGGTATCGTGGTGTTCTTTAGGGATAGAAAGCGGGGAGGGTACGTCGCCGCCTTGTTCATACTCAAGCCCGACTTTACTTGTATAGAGTTTCCAATTGGGTTCAGGAATGTCATAACCTAAATCGGAAAGCCACTCAGCCCATTTGTCAGGGAAAGTGCCCATCATACAAATAGGCTTAATCCCCGGGAGTGGCCCTTCATAGGATTTCAATATTGGGTCGTCTAATTCAAATTCTTTAGGATCATTGGCGGTATCGGTGTAACCAAATAGCACAGGGTCATACCCGGCTTTTCTAAGTTCTAATGCCCAGTTGGTATGACGACTGTCCAAAGGAGTACCATTGGTACCAGAGCGATGATTCTGAAGATACATACCTGTGTGTATGCTCGCTCTTGAAGGACCGCAAGGAACGGCATTAGCATAGTGTTGCTTAAACAGCAGAGCTTCCCTCGCCAGTTCATCTAAATGTGGTGTTTGGACTTTGTGACCAAGAATGGATAAGCATTCTCCACGCCATTGATCCGCAGTAATAAATAGAATGTTCTTTGTCATCACTATCCTTTGTCAAAGTTCTGGCAGAATAGTAACATTTGGAGGATAGTGTTTTCCAAGAACATTAGCATTTTATAGAAGGCAGGGCGTATACAGACACAATGATGTCGTTCCTTGATCGAAAAGTTAAGGGCGCCATTCCCCTGGGGAGAGCTTAAAATACTTTTTGAATGCCAGTTGGAAATTGCTAGGGTAGCGATATCCTAATTGATAGGCAATTTGTTGAAGTGTCAGGGGTGTATGTTCTAGATACTGGCAAGCAAGCTTCATTCTGACATCCATTAGGATCTTTCGATAACTCAATTTCGTTTTTGCTAGGTGCCATCTGAGATTGTGCGTGGACACACCGAGTGCTTCTGCTGTTTCTATTAAACTTTTGTTTGGGGAGCCGCTATTCAATAAATAGTTTTGAACTCGTTTCACCCAATCATCTCCCTGGGTTAATTGGGTCAAAATCATTTGGCATCGTTCAGCCAGTATAGGGGCTAGGGATTCATCTCTAGTGTGCAACGCGATATCCCCCCAGCTATTAGGTATTTGTAACTGAGCAATGGATTGGTTGAACTTAATCCTGCAAGCACTTTTTTCTCTATATGCTGCTAATGTTGTGGGGCATTTATGTGGGAAACTCACAAGGCATTGGGACATATCGGCATTGGGTAACAGGTCTTTGATGATTCGAATCTGTGCAGAAATTTCCGATTCAATGCTGAAAACATCAAGGCTTCTCGCAAAATCAACTTCTCGAATGGACAGTGTCATCCATTTTTCTGATCGAGAAAACTGATACGAAATCATGGATGTATTGGTGATGACATCCAAAAACCTGAGTTGAACTCTTATCGCTTCGGCTAAGTTTCGGGTGCTCGCAATAGCAAGACCGACAATCCCATAATCTGAAATACTTAAACTGTTGCCAAATTCAAACCCTAAGCCTGGTAGTTCGTGTGACTTGTATAATTTGCGTAGTGATATATAGAAATCATCGAGGGTGCTTAGAGGTTCTTCTAAAGGTGGGCAAACGTCCGGAAAGTTTATCGTTAACGCTTCTTCAAGCCTTTTGAAGTAACGACTCGCTAAAATATTGATGGGGGGTTTATCAATGGTTTTTGTATCACTTGAAGAGTATTTGTATCACAAACTAGCAAATATCATATCACAACTATCAAAAATCATATAACCACCGATTTATTTAACGTTTAATATCTTCTCTCACTAGTCACCTCTTAATCAATGGAGATCACCGATGGGCAATCGTGCTATTGAACTCACTGAAATACCGGCATCCTACAGAATTCCCGCGGAAGCTTATTATGATGAAGCGTGGCTGGAGAAAGAGAAGCGTAATATATTTGGTAGGAGTTGGTTATATGCAGGTCTTGAATCAGAACTTCCAGAGCCTGGCTGTTATAAAACAGTCAGTGTTGGCTTGGATAATCTAATTGTTGTTCAGGACGGAGAAGGAGAGCTAAATGCCTTCCATAATATTTGTCGTCATCGCGGGACGAGGTTAGTCAGTGCTGAAGGTAAGTGCGCTTCCTTCGTTTGTCCTTACCATAAGTGGGGATGGGGTCTTGATGGAAGGCTTCGGGGAATCCCAAAAAATGAACAATTCGAAGACTTAGATCCTGCAGAACTTGGTTTGCACAAAGCAAGTATCGTTAATTGGATGGGCCTCCTTTTTGTTCATTCAGACGAAACTCCATCCCTTAGTTTTGAGCAATGGTCCCTTGGTTTAGCCGACGAACTTTCAGTTTTTAAAGTAGATGAATTGCAAGTGCTTAGGCAGGAAAGTTTTACTTTTGATGCTAATTGGAAACTCTATATTGAGAATCACGTTGATTGGCTGCACCTCTGGTACGTCCATCCAAAAACCCTAGGTTCACTTACACACGATCATGATCAAGTAATGCATTTTGGTTCTAGTTTTGTATCTTATGATCGAGTGAAACCTAAATATGCTGAGGCGGCAGCGGCAGCAAATCCGCTCCCAGAATTACCACATTTGAAAGCTGAGGATCAACGATTCTCAGAGACGGGCGCTCATTTTCTATTTCCCAATCTCCCTATATTTACCGGTAGTAGTTTTTTTGCAATAACTGAACTTGTTCCTCTGTCGCCCAGTAAGACACAAATGAATGTCACGCTTCTGGGCTTGCCAGGCGGGAATGTTGATATTTTCATGAAGGGATTCAAAGAAATCACTAAAGATGAAGATGCGACCATTATTGCAAGCATTCAGGAAAACGTGCGCAGCACTCGGTATAAAGTGGGACCTATCGCGCACACCTATGAAAAAGCGATATCAAATTTTCATGACCATTATCTCGATCTGATAGAGGGTTAATCTTATGACGGATACCTTGGATCAACCGAGTTTCATTGGTGTTTGGCAGCGCGAATCCTTGAGTGTAGAAAAGGGTGAGGCATTTGAAGATTCAAATGTTCTCTGGTTACATGCAGGAGATTACTTCGCAGACCTTCGCTGGCCGAAACCTGGCTTTACGCATGTAAAGTCTTCCGCATTTGCTGGTAGAGCTTATTGGAACGCGCCGAGTATGAAGTTTATTCACGAGATAGACTTAACAAAAGAGTTAGAGGAGGACACAGGTATTTTGTCTTTTTCAAATGGAAAATTGATTGAAGCGGGTCAGGTCACTATAGAAGATAAAATGATTAGATTTGAGGAGACATGGATTCGATTGAGTAGGGCCGACCAAGGTGGCTGTCAGATTGCGCGAAAATCCCAAGCGTTAGATTCCGCTTACATTATTCGAATTGCAGATTTTGTTATCGCGATGGAAGAAACAGAGCAAGGTTTTAGTGCAGCTGGTTGGCGTTATGAAAATGAAAACTGGAATTTGTTGTTTGGCCTAGGAGATATTCAGAGGCTCAGTGAGTTTCGTAGTGCTCTCAGCGCTGATACCTTGCCTCAGGAATGGCAGGTGAAAATTTAACACTATTTTTAGCACTACTGGAATAGGCAATGTAATGGATTACAACTGGTACGATTTTGTAGGTAACATCGGTGTGCTCACCATTTTGACATGTTACCTGCTGCTGAATCTTGGGAAGATGAGTAATAGTGATCTTCGATTTTCGATATTTAACGGATTGGGTGCTGTATGCATTCTTATATCTTTGATGTATGAATTTAATCTTTCAGCCTTTCTGATTGAGATTTTTTGGTTGTTAATATCAATTGTTGGAGGTATTCGTTGGTTTAATCAAAAATATAAGAATGAAATGACTTTGAAAGATTAAATAAAAAATGTTACTAACGCGTAATTTCTGCTTCTAGCTCAAGAGATTTGAGTAAGCCTTGTCGAATCAAGTTTTCACAGTGGCTAGCACATGCCTTTCTGGATTCAAATTGATTTAGCTTTACAGGCTTATGGAAAGTGAGATGTGCTCGTCCCCGACCCAAGCCAAGTCCGTTAAGAAAGTGAGGTAGGATCTTTCTCGGTTTGTACCAAGCGTAGAAATCTCGTTCTGATCTATCCATTAAATTATTTTGATAGTGCGTGTAGCTTACTGTGATAGCTTGTATTGTGATTTGATCATTATCAGCTGATTGAAAAAAACTACTATGGAAGGGGGCAACAAAGGTGCCAATGTTACTAGTTCCTTCAGGGAAAAGGATGAGCCTATGCCCCTTTAAAAGATGATGCTGAATCTGTTCGATTTGGCTTCCAACTTTTCTACTTCGTCGCTCAATAAAAAGTGTGTCTTGGAGTTTTGCGAGAAAGCCAAAAAGTGGCCACTTTGCCACTTCAGACTTAGCGATATAAGTTCCCGGTACTTGTGAGCCAAGAACGAAGATGTCGAGATAAGAAATATGATTGGAAATGTAGAGTGTTGGAACATCGGTGTGGAGAGTTCCCTCCAATGTAACTTCGATATTGAAACATCGTAGTATCCCACGATGAAATTGCCGAACGACTACATGGCGACCTGAATACTTAAAGAATTTCAGTGTGCTGTAGCTAAGGATAATAATAATCGTCCAAATCATTAAGAAAAGGAACGATATCACTATTTTAAGCTTTGATGGTTTCAAGCTTTTTTAGCCCCGGCAGTTTTGAGGTCAGTTCCATGAGTTTCAGTTAGCATCATCACTGAAATCAAAGTAAGCAGGCTGGCAAAAGCGATATAGATAGAAATATAAATTGTACCCAGCTGAATCCATAAAGCCGTTGCAATTAATGGTGCAAATGCTCCTCCGAGAATAGCACCCAATTGATAACCGAGAGAAGCTCCTGAGTATCTAACTTCCGTACTAAATAATTCAGTTAAAAATGCAGCTTGTGGACCATACATCATGCCTACGAATATTTGGCCTCCGGTTATCGCGACGACAATCCATAGGTAGGACCCTGTTTCTATAAGAGGGAAGAGTGCAAATCCCCAAACACCGCATAAAACAGCACCGAGCATATATATACCTCGCCTTCCGTGTCGATCGGAATAGGCAGACGCGATAAACAATATCGGGACCTGGATAAAGGAGGCGATCAAGACTGCGCTGAGTAACATTTCTCGAGGCAAAGCTAATCCGTCAATATTTGTGCCATAGGCGATGACAAATGCAACTAAAATATAGAAGGTCACCTGGACAGATAGGAAAGCACCTGCAGCAAGTAAGATTTCTCTGGGATGAGTACGGATAACTTCGATTACAGGAGATCTCTCTTTTACTGTTGGAGATTCAACTTCTTCACTCCCTTCACTTTCTTCCTTACGTTTTTCTGTATCCATTTTTTTCAGTTCTTGAAAGGCAGCCGTATCTTCGATGTGAAGTTGAACGAAAAGACTCATGGCAATTAAAATGACACTGAGGAGAAACGGTATTCTCCAGCCCCAGTCTATAAATTGTTCATCAGTCACAAAAGCACCAACAACAAGAAAGGCGAGGTTTGCTAAAATAATACCGCAGGGTGCACCAGCTTGTGCGAAGGCACCATAAAAACCACGCTTATTTGCAGGAGCGTTCTCTGTCACCAACAACATAGCACCGCCCCATTGACCACCAATAGCGAGGCCTTGGGTGAATCGTAATAGGGTGAGCAAAATTGGCGCCAATGGACCTATTAATACATAAGTTGGAAGGCAACCTATCAGGGTTGTTGCGATACCCATCATCATTAACGCGGTAACGAGTGCTTTTTTTCGTCCGTATTTATCGCCATAGTGACCAAATACAATGCCGCCGATGGGACGGGCGATGAAACCGACCGCCAAGGTGCCAAATGCAGCAAACAACCCTACTAGAGGTGGTAAATCTGATGGAAAAAAAGCCGCGGGAAAAATCAATGCTGCAGCCGTGCCATAGATAAAGAAATCGTACCACTCGATACTCGTACCGACCAATGAAGTTGTGGCCACGGTGCGCATACTTTTTTCGGGAGCTGCGACATTATTCTCTGTCATTTTAGTTCCTTTTTTTTTATGATTATGCCACGCTTGTTTGTGACTACACGAATTTATATTTGAGCGCATTGCTATTGATTGAAGAGTTTGATGGGGGGTCAAGTTTCCAAGCGTAAATCTTGGGCTGAGTGCTTCCACTAAATGCAAGTGCTGCGACACTGTCTTTCTCGGGCTCAAAGGACTTAATCGTCCATAATTTAATGGCATCGGGACTAATATTATCCTCGCGTAATCCTCCATCCAATTCTACGCTGAAGTTTTTAAAGCCATAAGAGAATCCCAGACCTAAGGCTTTAGTATAAGCTTCCTTTTGTGACCAGATACGATGGAAATGATTCCGCGATACTTCTGTTTGCGAACTTCCTGTTTGCATCAAATAGGCTTGTTCGCTTTCTGTAAAGTTTCTCTTGGCGATTCCCTGCCAATTTGTTGAACGATTGGTATGACTAATATCTATGCCGATTTGTCTCTTAGTCCCTACAGCTATCAAAGCGATATCATTACTATGGGAAAGGTTAAATTCCAGTTGGGTGCTACTTGGGACGTCTAACTTGGGTTTACCTTTTTCTCCGTATTGAAAAGAAATTTCTCTTGGGTTTAGAGATAAGCAATTTGCAAGAATTAAACGAAGGGCGCAACGTGAACGAATAAAAAGGTTTTTATTCTCAGTGTTAAGCATTTTTTTAGATCTGATGATTTCATCTTCACTTAAAAGATCCAAGCATTCAAAACCTGAAAGGGTCAAATCGACATACCATATGTCGATACGATCCTCGCCAGTTACAAATTCATCTGTTGCCTGTGAGACAAGTTTATTCACCCGAGAAGGGTGGCAACAATTTGTTCTTGGGCATTTAGATTTTCGATGTCACCGGCTTCTAGTTTTTCTAACAGCGTCTGCATAGCTTGACCCAAGTTCGGTATTGTTTTCAGTGCACTCCAGATAACAGCCTGAATTTCAGTTCTCTGGTTGCCGTTGGACGATTGGGATAGCTGTGCTTTTACTAATGCATCGAACTCAATATCACCAGGATTTGGAATATCAGTTTTGCCAGTAGGCCCAAGATTATTTAACAGTGAGACGACAGTTCTTGATCGCTCAGCGTAAGGCAGTGCTTCAAGTTTAGAAGGGGCTAAGGCTTTGCCGATATGAAAGTCCTGACTTCCGTAGGCAACGGGGAATTCTAGTCTTTTCTCTGATGCGTTAAGCGGCAGGCCCCCTGCAAATCGGACGGGGATAATTGGGATTTGGTATTTGATCGCAAGGTCTATCAGCACCGAGCTTACTTTCTCTGTTGCTTGCCCTGCTTTTTTTGCTCGGGTGCCGTCAACGTGAACGAGGAGAGATCGAGGTTGATCCTTAATGGTCTCTCCAAAATTATTGAGGATGCGCAACATGTCACTTTGATCTTCTCTATCAAAGAACAACATCCGTGTTGTGCTCGATTCCTGTAGTTCGGCTTCTGTTAGATCAGATATTTGCCCGAGCCAGGTGTCCTTATGTTCTTGTTTGGCGATCGCTTCAGCGGGAATACCCGTCATGGCAGCTATCATTCCGAGGAAGAGAAATGATTCCACGCCTACTTGATGATTAGCTAAATAAATTGCGGGTTGCCCCCTTCGCGCTACAAAAGCATCTGCATCCTGTAATTTTAGTTCTCGTACAAATTTGTGAATGAGCGCTGCGCCTAGATCGTGGACTAGATAATGTTCGCCGGCTTCAGTGACCCAATAGTCTCGAACACCTTTCCAATTGGCTTTTGGCTGAGTTTTATTTTTGGTTGCGAGTCCGAGATCGTCTTCAACAATTTTGAGACCAATTCTGGGCGCGTGATAAATCTTCAAGCCGTCACCCCAGAGCCGAGCATCACCTATAATCCAAGTTTCATTTTCTTCAACAACTTGTTCATTACACTGGAAATCAATCGTGATTAATGATTTCTTGGGTGTGATCTGACCTCGATAGTGCCATTCGGTTTCACCCTTAATCAGCACGGGTTCAAATCGAGGTTTAATAAATCGATTGTGTAAACCCTGACTCATCATTAGTGCTTGCATCACCTGTATCATAGCTTCGATACCGAGAGAACCGGGTTGTACGGGATCTTGGAAGAAGTGAGCCTTGAAGAACCATTCTGTTATATCGACTGTTTTTTCGCCACGAATACTCCCGAGGTCTTTTTCTCCACCTGTTGGGTCAAGATAAGTAATCCTATCTACCATCAATAACTTCGAATTGGGTAGGTGCGCGCTAGGATGATCAAAGTAGAGACCATTACGATTCGTTAAGTCTATTAATTCATTGGATTCCTGATCAAAAATAATTCTTTCCGCATCGGTGATGGTGAGGCCTTTTTGGTTTTCCATTGCATCGGGAGGGAAGAATCCAAATACTGTTTTCATACTGAAAACAGGTTCGTCATCGATGGTACAAAGCACTTCAAAGTTTTCAATGATGAGTTCTCCTATCTGCGACAGAGATGTCATTGTCGCAGTTGTTTTGAGAGATCCTGCATTGCGTAAAATTTCTTTGTGCTGGGTTCCCGTTCCATCTAGGTTTCTGAATAATAAATCACTCGTCGCGTAATCCCGCCCTAAAGTGTAAGAAGCAAGCCATCCGCAGGGTTGTAATGCGATTTCCATCAATACACAGAACGGCATTGTGTCTGAAGCATTGTCATCAAAGAACCAAGCGTCGGGTGGAATATCATAGAGCGCCTCAACTTTACCGCCTTTCTTCATACTTGCCATTTCACCATCGAGAGCGATAATTCGAGTCATGAAATGATAAGGAGGTCCCGGTAAGCGAGGGCTTCTTAAGGGGCCGTCATAATGTGCAAAGCCTTCACCAAAAGCAGTAGAAGGTTTGCCCCAGGCACAACTGATTAATGAATGATAATCAAGTGGGAAGTCGTTGATGTAGGCAAGCGGTCTGTCATCTTCAATTTTATCTAACAATTCTGGCATGCTGCTAAGTGGCCAGTCTGGAACAAGCTGTAAACCGAGCCTTTCACAAAGGAAAGCTTTTCTGCCGTCGATGGTACAAAGTACATGGGCAAATAATTGTGGTTGGTCATCTACTATTTCTTCATCAACAAATATTTCATACACCAACTGGCTAGATTCTGGCAATGCCTGACCACGACAAACAAATTTATAATTTGTACTTCGTACAGGTTGGAAACGCCATCCGTCTTTATGAAGCGTTCTACCCCGAGCGCTCATGTAAAATGCCATTGCCTGAAGGCAAGCATCCGCCATCAATGTGCCTGGCATACAGGGATCATTATTGAAGTGTCCATCGAAGAACCAATCATCTTCATGAATGTCCTCAACGATTCTTAAATAGCCTCTGCTGCTAGGACCACCCTCTGGTTCAAAGTGTGTGACTTCACCCAGGAAGTTGCCCTTACCTTCAGGTGAACCAGGTGTACGAGTATGCGTGTGTGCCCAAGAGAACTCGTCTCCGAAACAAGCCTGTAAGTCTCCGGCAAGATAGGATGCCATTTCGGCGCGAGTAAATGCTGTTTTAGGACAGTGTGCACCTGCCTCAGCTTTCACAAAATTGGGCGAGTAATCCGAAGATTCGGCTTCCCAGAGTACACCAGCAGAATCAGCAAGCTCTTCTTTTGTAAAGAAACCAGCCTGACCATTGCGTACAGAAATTCGGAGTTCGCCATTGATATGGCAATCATAATGGAAGAAGAATAGTCTGACATCGCCTTGATTAGCATGTCCATCTACCTTGATTTCATATTCGAGCGTTTCTCCTGGCTGAGGCAATTCACCATGAAACACGAGTTCACAACCGAGTAGTCGATATGCGCGATCACCCTTGTTATGAAAATCGATACCTAACCAGGAAATAAGCAGTAAATCTGCTTGGCCCGATTCAATGAATATTCCGGGGGGCATGCGACCGTTGTGTAAATACCAACTATCAGTTTTAACGTCTGTTTCGGTCCAGATCGTACCTGTTCCCATTGAACCTGCTTCACCTTTTATTCCCAGAACCCGATCACAAAGAAGAAGAGGGGGTTCAGGCATACGCACTTGAATGTCGTAAGCATCTTGTTGCTCAAATAATGGCCCCAGTACGGATGATATTTGACCGCTTGATAAGACTTCTAGCTGCTCTCGGGAAAAAGATGGCCCCGGCAATTGCTTCTGAACTACGGGTTCAACTATGTTCTTTTGTAGATTAATTTCGGGTTCTTTAGGTAAGGGAGCTACAGCGGATAAAGGCGCTGCTTGACGGGGCTTAGCTTCCGTAGAAGTCGGTGTAACAATGGGAGCGACTGCTGATGCAGTGGTTGAATGAGTCACGCCTAACAAGACGGACTGCATTTTGCTCATAGTGGCTTCAAATGCTTGTTGGCCTTGCATCTGTGCAGCAAGAAAAGCTTGATGCGCCTCCAACATTTGATGATGACCCTGCACAAGAAGTTGATGTTCGTTCACCGCTGTCATGGGTATCTGAAGCGTGGATGGTTCTGCTATCAAGGCGGGATTTTTGTTTTCGTTCAGTGCTGCCGGTTTAGCGACAGCGGTTTGATGTTGTTTAGTTTGCGGCCTTAGAACCTTGTTAACAACTGCAGGCGCTCTAATAGGCACCGGCAAAGAAACTTTTCTGGGCGCTGCCTTGGCCGTGCCGTGTTTGGTCTTATTGGGTTTGATCGTAAAGGCCAGTGCGGGTGCGGCAGGTATTAATTGTCCTTCTTCTGGGCCGGCTGAAGTCATAGGCGGCCTATAGGTCTGTGTTTTTTGTCTTTGCATGGATGCCTGTAATGTAATCTCTGGAAGACGAAGGGCAAAGCGAATGCTGGGCTCTGGTTTTTTCTCTACCGGCTTTGTATTCATTTTTATTTGTGAAAAATCGATTACCACTCCTGCACACCAAAGGCTAGCGATGGTTCTATAGACTTGTGTCATGGCGGGTATAGATGGATTGTCCAAAGCTAATGCAAGATGAGGTCGATCACCTAAGATAGTGTCTAAGGCATTGGTTAAACTATTTCTAGGGCCATGTTCGATAAAGATTCGAACACCATCCTTGTAAGCTTCTTCAACTATCTTGGGGAAATCAACGGTGTTCAGTGCTTGTCCTGTGAGAGCGTCAGCAACCTTTGCTTTGCTGATTTTGTAGCTGCCTCCGAGAAAGTTGGAATAAAAACGAATGCCTTTAGGTGCACTTGTTTTCCTTGTGTGTAATTTTCGCCAGATAGCCTCAAAAGGCTCAACGACTTCGCAGTGTACGGCGAGATCATGTCCGAGCGGGATGGTATCCGGATTACCAAGCTGAGATAAAACAGACTTAATCGCCTTTCTGTCTCCACCAATAACCGCATCTTTCTCAGATTGAACAATGGTTAGATAGGCTTTATCTTCCTTATTAATTGTTTTTCGCACATCTTCTATTGGCGCCAAGACAATGAAGTTATCCCATTCTATTACCGCTTCTTTTGGAAGATCCCATGCTTCACGTATGGCAGAAAAATCTTCAGCGAGTGCCGACTTATATAGTTCAGTGCTATCTATGTCTGCTCTAAGGCCGTCCATATCCTGCCAAACACCAAAGGCAAACATAGAATTGGTTTCTCCGGAGGACAATCCCATCGCGACATCGGATTTAATTTTTAGCATGTCCTGTGTGATGCGAGCGTGTAGTTGGCTTAGGTATGAAGACCCCGCCAATTGTATGCCAGGCAGTTTATGATCATTATTTCGCGGGTCAGAAGCAATACACATTGCGTCTGCAGAACTAGGCATGTCTTCTGCCAACTTCCTGCTGATATCAGGAAAGCCTAAGAAAAATTCACTGCCCATTTCCGGGTAAGAGGATGCAGCACCGGTAAATACTGAAGCGACTTCACCTTCTATGGCTTTTTCAGAAAAGCTAACACCGTCTAAAGACCAATAGACACGTTTGTTTGATTGAATGCCTTTTATTGCTCTTTGTCTGAGTTTCTCAAAATCGTCTTTTTTACCCACGATTGCGACGCGGCATTCACCAACGGTATGCTGTTGCCCTTTCTTTAATCGAGTAATGAGTGAATTGCGATCATCTGCGGCATATCTTTCAAGGAGCGGGTGATCTGTTGATGCAAAAGCGCCGCCTCTATTTTCAGGTTCTCTCTTTTTAGCGCTACGGTTTGCAGATGAGAGTTCCCAAGAAGTGGATTCCCCGAAAACAGAATTGTTGGTTACCGTTAAGGAGGAAGGCTTAATGCCTCTGGTATCCTTGTCAGAATGTCCTGCCCTTAATTTTTGAATACCGGCGCTCAAATTTATTAAGCCCGCAGCTGCATGGGCGCCATTACACTTGTCCGCAGTAATCTTAGTCTCTGTTGGAGAGACCAGTGCGAGAATTTCATCATCATCTAACTCTGCTTGTTGCAAAGATTTAACGACTAACAAGACAGCAGCGTCAGAAGCTGGTTGAGCTTCGCAAGAGAGAAGTGAAATTGCAGTTTGATGTACTTTCTCTACACCCAGTTCAACGGCGCCGACAATCGCAGCGTCAATTTCGCCCCTTTGTATTGCTGCAAGTGCGAGTTCCAGAGCGCCATCACCCGATAGTTCTTCTCTGGACACGGTAAATCCAGGCCCCGTGATATTAAGTTGATTACTGAGTCTATTTGCTGGCACGTTTGGCATCTTGCCAATGACGCTAGAAGCATTGGGAGATGAGGCAATTTCTTGATCGAGATTGATATCATCGGTATTAGCCTGTAAATCTTGTAATCGCCACCTCAATCCATACCGACAAACTTCACTATCTGTTTGCATGCCAACATAAACTCCCACTCGATTGCTGGGGATTTTACTAATCGATGAATCAATTTCAGGTAAGAGATCAAGCAAGATGAGTTGCTGTCCAAGCGCTTCTTTTAAATCATTGGGCGGGAAGGCGAGTGATTTGGCGGAGAGAGAAATTTCAGTCGTTTTAGTTGAGCTTTCTGGACTGATATCGAGACCTGTCGAAGAATTTGAACAAACCCTGCGCCCAAAGGCTTCTGAATTCGCATCTTGGTCTGTCTTAACGGCCAGGCTCACAACGGCAAGTTGGTTTATGGTGGGCATTGTAGATATTACTTCTACATCCTCTGAATTTTCCTGAACAATAAGATGGGCATTGTTGCCGCCAAATCCGAAACTACTGATGGCGGCAATTCTTGGTCCCTTACTTTTCCATTCTTGATTCGAACTCGGTACGGTAAAACCGCCTTCCTTTATGCTGGCTAGATTGGGAGAAGCATTGGGCGTTCCGGGAATGGTTTTGTTTTCGAAGGCCAAGATGATTTTTAATAGGCCAGCCACGCCACTTACGGTAATGAGGTGACCTAAGTTACCCTTTAAAGACCCGAGCGGTAAATTCTCAGCTTCGGGAAAGATTGTGCTTAAACTTTCGATCTCTGTAGAGTCTCCGGCTTCTGTTCCCGTTGCATGACATTCGACAAATTGTATTTCAGATGGATCTACTGAGGACATGTCATAGGCTTTTTGAATACAGTCAACCTGGCCCTCTGTAGACGGGGAAAGGAATCCACCGCTTCGACCGTCATTGGACAAACCCACTCCGCGAATAATGCCATAGATTTTGTCACCATCTGCCCGAGCATCTTTAAGACGTTTTAGAGCAACAAAAGCTGCACCTTCAGAAGGCACCAAACCATCTGCACTCTGGCTAAAGGGTTGGCTTACGCCGGTTTTACTTAAAGCTTTGAGAGCACAAAACCCCATGTGAATAAATAGGGGATCGGCAGCATTAACGGCTCCTGCCAGCATTAAATCTGAACTCCCTGATTGCAAACGATCACAGGCGATTTTGATGGCATAAAGGCCTGAGGCGCAAGCTGCATCAAGGGCCAATGTGTTACCGCCAAAGCCTAATCCTTTGGCAACAATGTTGGCGGGTAATCCTGACATAAAACGATTTTCTGCAGCTGTATGGATTTGCCCCTCGCCACGCATATCTTTTAGCCAAACTTCTTCAGCGAATTTACTGTGGCCACGAGTGGGATATGAGAGATTGCCTAGAATCACACCGGCTTTCTTCAGGCTAGATGAAGAATCTGATTTGAGTTCAGCCATAGCCTGACGGGCGGCTTCCAAAGACCATAGAAAAACCGGATCGAGTTTATCCAATTGATCTTTGTCTATTTGGAATTTTTCGGGATCAAAATGTTCAGAAAACTGTCTGACATAGCCCCCGTGATTAGACCACATTTTATCTAATTCATAGACACCGGCATTGTCACTCAGCAGACGTGATTGATTAACATGCCAATCATCTTCTGACGCTGAGCTGGTTTCAACACGGCCACATTCGACAATTTTCCACAGATCATCAACAGATTGACAACCGGGTAAGACACAGCCGCGACCGACTATGGCAATCGCTTCAAATTTATTTTTTTCTGACACTTATAACTCTCGTTAGCTAAACTCTAGAATGTCCCAAGTAGGGAGCGTTAGGCTCCCGTCTAGGCTTTGCCTAAGAGGACATGAATATTAACGTCTTCCATGGTGGCAATAATTTGCTTCTCAACATTCGTAAATACGATTGACCAGGTAGACGCGAGTTTAGTCGCCTTCTTCAAAATCAAATCACACAATACAGGGCCTTCAATTGGCGTTGGCATGTTCCAGGTCAGATGTCCCAACTTGGTTGGCAAAGATGCTAAACCTGATCGCTTACGTTCCCACAATAAGGCCAATTGTAATCCGCCATCTAACATGGCGACTCTAAATCGAGCAAGGTCAGCTTCGTCTGGCATTTGGAGCATACCGCGGCATCCAGCTTCAGAGGCACCAAGTAATTTCTTGATGACTTGGAGTTTTTCGCCGTGGAATAACAATTCGTCATAAATGTGCTTAGGCGTCCATTCCCAATTTTCGAGTTCTAATGCTTCAGAGGAATCAAGCTCTGCTTCCTTTTTAAATTCATGACTCAATTCGATACTGAGTTGATATTGTGTAACACCTTGATTGCTCGATACGGTCATCCCCAACAAATCACCTGTGTCATTGAGTGAACATACAATGTTTAGCCAATTACCCTGACCTTCAAAGTCATCCAGTTGAATACCTTTGACAACATTGAGATCTCTAACGCCTACAACATTCATAGCGGGGTAGAGTGCTGCAGCAATGCTTGAGCCCCATTCATTCACGAGTACTAGTGGTACGACTGCCTGGCCTTTAATCAGATGGCTTGAAATTTGAGGGTAGCGAGAGACGTGAACATGTAAACCTAATTGGTAGTTTCCATCGTCTTTATGTGCATTATAGAGTCCGCCACCGTATACGATTTCAACACAATCACCATTGCGGCCTTCGACTTCATCTGCAAAAAGTACTGCGCCTTCATCCATTGGGATAAGTTCAACGCCTTGAGCGCGGAAGTGACCTGCAAGGGATGGATCAACCATACCGCCTGCCCATGGTCCCCAGCCAATTGACTTGGCGATAAATTGCGCGCCTCGTTTTTGTTGCTCTGCCTGACAAACACGATTTAGAATGTCATTCGCCATGGCATAGTCTACTTGGCCGGAGTTTCCGGTTCTTGCCGCAACTGATGAGAAACAAACCATATGTGTTAGTGGGTCGGTTGCGGTGGACTTAAGTAAATTTTGTAAACCAGCGACCTTGGTTTTGAAAACAGATTGGAATTGTTCATCTGTCTTCTTATGAATCTCTTTGTCAGCGAGGACACCTGCTGCATGAACGATCATCGTAATAGGACCGAGCTGCTCTCGTGCTTTTGAAACAGATTTATCAACCGATGCCGCGTCTGTTATATCTGTTGGTAAGTAGATGACTTCTGAGCCACTTGCACTTAATGCTTGTAAATTGGAGCGAACTTCACGCATATTCAAAATGCTGCTGACTTCACGGTTCAGTTCAATGGGTGTAACCTTTTTTCCTACAGAAGTATATTGAGCTAATAATGCTTTCTTCAGTTCTGCGTCAGTTGAAAACGCCGCTAGATTGGCCGCTTCTTCTTTAAGTGGTGTACGACCCAGAATAGCTAATTTAACGGGTTTTCTGTTTAACAGTTCCTGCAAGCAAGCTGCTGTCACGCCTCTTGCACCGCCGGATACGACAATAACGCTATCATCGCTCAGGGGCCGAGCTTCACCAGAATACTCGACGTCATTTGCAACCAGTGTTATGCGACTGCCGTCGGCCATTAGACCGACTTCTTGCTCGGGTCCACCCGCGATAAGTTCGCCGAAAATTTCCTGTGCGACTCTTTCTTCGGACATATTCTCTGAATCGACATCTATCGCTTTTACAGCAACATTTGGCCATTCTCTTGAGGCAGTTTTGGCAAGGGCGGCAAGGCCAGTTGCCCAGGCAGCGTTCATTGATTTGCCTGCCATTCCGAAATCACCACCGGTGGCTTGAACCGTCACTAACAATCGACCCGATGTTGACATGTGAGCAGCGCTTCTACGCACTTGCTCGAATGCTTCTACATTGATAGCAGCCTGATCTTTAATGTTCTTAGTTTGAGTAAGGCCGCTCAATACGACCAACCATGATGCGTCTTTCGGGGCGTCATCAGATATCTGAGTTGTAATGCCGACTTCACCCAACAATGTCGCCAACTTTTCAGCGATACCGCTTTTATCTCCAACAAGATGAAGCGGGGCGGCAGAATGAATTTGACCGATGGCAATGCCTGAGGCTGCACGATCTTCAGTAGACACTTCATATCTTGTCATCTCGATTACAGATTCGACAGATATCGCCTTTTCTGAAACTTCACTTGCTCCGCCAGGCGCAGAAGCATTTGCAAGATCGATGATTTCGCCGAGGGTATTGAGTTCAGCTAGCACACCTGTATCCATTTCTCCTAGATGCGGGATCTGATCCTGTAGGGAGGAGAGGATTTCTACTCGTTTTATCGAGTCAATGCCGAGACCGGACTCTAGTTCCATATCTAGGGTCAGCATTTCTTCAGGGTAACCGGTTTTCTCTGCAACAACGGCCAATAGCATTGCTTCGAAATCTGCGGCACTGACTTGGGAATCAGCTGCGGTCTCTTGAGAGTTTGGCACTCTCTCCGGTGCAGAGGCATTAGCCAATTCGATGATTTCACCGAGCGTGTTTAGTTCTGCTAGTACACCGGTATCCATTTCACCGAGGTGTGGTATCTGATCCTGTAGAGATGAAAGTATTTCAACTCTTTTAATCGAATCAATGCCTAAGCCAGATTCCAATTCCATATCGAGGGTGAGCATTTCTTTTGGATAACCGGTTTTCTCAGCAACGACTTCAAGTAGCATTGCCTCGAAATCTTGTGCTGATACTGCTGGAGTGGTTTGGGGCGCTGCCGAACTGGTAGAGGGTGCAGATGCATTGGCAAGCTCAATAATTTCACCCAGTGTGTTTAGTTCTGCTAAAACGCCTGTATCCATATCACCCAAATGTGGAATTTCTTCTTGAAGCG
>JAESSY010000039.1 GCA_016763855.1 Pseudomonadales bacterium | reverse complement strand
TACCCGGGGGTGAAATTTTCACGAGCCTTCAAACCGGCGTAATTGATGCGACAGAATGGGTTGGCCCATACAACGATTTAACTTTTGGCCTGCATCAGGCAGCCAAATATTATTATTATCCCGGATGGCAGGAGCCGGGACCCACATTGGAATTTATTATCAATAAAAAGTCTTTGGATCCCTTGCCCGACGACCTAAAGGAGATAATCAGAGTGGCCGCAAGAGCCGTTAATGAAGATGTCCTTGCAGAATACACTGCGCGTAATCATTTGGCATTGCGGGAATTGGTTAATACTCATCACGTTCAATTGAGAAGACTGCCGGATGACGTCATCGCCGAACTCTATGATATTTCGGAAAAAGTAATAGCAGAAATACCTGGGGATGATCCTCTCGCTCAAAGGATATATAAGTCTTATATTGAATATAGAGATAGCATTATTGTTTATCACGACATCTCAGAGCGATCCTATTTCAATGCTAGGGCAGCTCAGATTGAAAATCACAAATAGGCTTTTAGCCTGCCTTTGTTAGATTAGTTTTTTAGCAAATGCGACTATTACGAGCCTTAAAAGGCACAAAACTATAAAGCCTAGAGAGCGTGTCTATGAAAATTTTTTTACTGAGTCTAAGCCTGTGTTGCGCAATAGGAATGATAGGGTTTTCTGTAAATATTGCGGCGAGTGAATCGACTTCAAGTCAGAGTAAGAAGTCAGAAAAACTCAGAAATCAAATAAACCCAAGAAGTCAGATAGAGATCCGAAGGGACCTAAGAAGGATATTTGTCATTTAACCGGGCCGACAAGAGCGGTCCTGATCCAGGTTTCGGAACGCTCAGTTCAAACATACCTAGCACATGGGGATTTTTTCGCTCACCCTCTGTGGTTATCCCGTTTTAAGAATGGGTCAAGAAGTGCTGAAAGGCCAAATCTGCCGCATCCTTGAACCTGAATAGTACTGGCAAGAGGACTTTTTTTGAATCGGACTTCCTGTGTTTTTTGCAAACCAACTAATTGTATTTACAAGCGGTTTACAATAAAGTCCTTAGTCGGCTTAAAGCTGTGGAGAATATTGCTAATATTAAAGGCGAAAAGCTTTAAAATTATTAAGTTGTGGGAGTAAATAACAATGAAAAATATCCTTTTGTATCTGCTGGTATCTTTTTCCATTTGCATAGCTGGAATGACTGCGAGCGAGGATGTATATGCTGAGGACAGTAAGAAATCTGATAAATCTCAAAAGTCTGATAAGTCCAAAAAATCAGATAAGTCCAAGAAATCTGATAAATCTCAAAAGTCTGATAAGTCCAAAAAATCAGATAAGTCCAAGAAATCTGATAAGTCCAAAAAATCTGATAAACCTGAACCAAAGTATCTAATTTGTCATCAAATAAGCGCGGTTCAGGCTAAATATATTGAAGTTTCTAGAAGTGAGTTGCCGGCGCATTTTGCCCACGATGACTTTCTTATAAACAGCGGGGATGCTTGCAACCCTGGTCAAAACAATACCGAAGGCAGCCAAGTAGCTAACCCGGGTTGCTTGAAAAGCAGTAGCAATGTCGCTAGCTGTATCAAGATAAATGGTATAACCCCCTTATAAATATCGAGGGTGCGGACGGATTCTGGTGCTACACCTCGTAAATAAAAGAGCGCGAAACCAAAGGGTGGTGTTAAAAAGGAAGTCTGTAGGTTGATTGCAATCATAATACCTAACCAGATAGGATCAAGCCCCATCGCGAGCAATGCCGGGCCCACGATGGGTACGACTACAAAAGTGATCTCAATAAAGTCCAATATAAAGCCAAGTAGAAAAATGACAAGCATCACGACCACTGTTGCGGTTACGACATCTCCGCCGAAGCCTTCAAAAAGTCGTTGGATAAGTTCATCTCCGCCAAAGCCACGAAACACCAATGAAAATATTGATGCGCCAATCAGTATGAAAAACACCATCGAGCTTGTCATCATTGTCGAGCGACCTATTTCGACGAATTGTTTAAACCCAAGAGAGCGATTAAAAATTGCAATCAGCAAAGCGCCAGATGCACCGACTGCCGCAGCTTCAGTTGGCGTCGCGACACCCATCAGGATTGAACCTAGTACAGAAAATATGAGCAAAAGGGGCGGCACGATACTGCCAACAAATTCCCTTAGGGAGATAGACTTTTTCTCTTTCAGAGGTGGAGCGAGGTCGGGTCGAATGATCGCTACAACGATAATATAAAGGAGATAGAACCCCACGAGCAATAAGCCGGGGATGATAGCGCCTGCAAATAAATCCCCAACAGAAACTGTTTTTGGATTAAAAATGCCTTGACCAAGTTGTGCCTGCTGATAAGCATTTCCCAGAACATCACCTAGTAACACCAAAGCAATGGAGGGTGGAATGATTTGTCCAAGGGTTCCTGTAGCACAGATAGTGCCGGTTGCCAGTGAAGGGCTGTAATTTGACTTTAGCATGATGGGTAGAGACATCAGTCCCATTGTTACCACGGTGGCGCCAACGATGCCGGTACTTGCCGCCATTAACATGCCTACGAGTGTGACGGAAATACCTAGTCCTCCAGGTAAGCCTCCAAAAAGTCGGCTCATCGCATCAAGTAAACGTTCTGCAATTTTTGAACGTTCTAGTATGACGCCCATAAGGACAAATAAGGGAACCGCAATCAGAGTCTGATTAGAAATAATTCCAAAGAGCCGATTCGGCGTTGCTAATAGAAAAGTTGCTTCGAAAGTGTGGGTGGCAATACCAATTGCCGCGGCTATTAGTGCGGTACCCGCTAAAGTTAAGGCAACCGGATAGCCCAGCAGCAAAAAGACGAACACAGCGCCAAACATATATAAAGCAGCATACTCTGCCATTATGGAGCCTCGGACATTAGAGCCTCAGTCATAAAGGAGCCTCAGCTATTAAGGAGCCAGCCAATAAGAACCCAGCCATTATAAAGAACCCTGCAGCTTCTTAATATTCTTTAACAGCTCAGCCTTGCCCTGAATTAAAAGTAGTATTGCCATCACAGGAATAAGTGTTTTCAAAACATAAACAAATGGCAAGCCTCCGGGTTCTGCTGAGGTCTCTTTGAGCGACCAGGAAAAAGACACAAAATCCAGGCTGCTCCAAAGCATAAAAATCGCGACCGGAAACAGGAAGAAAACTGTCCCCAACAAGTCTACTGTGGTTTTACCTCGGATGGATAGTCGCTGGTAAAGGATATCAACCCGAACATGTCCTGAGTGTTGCAGCGTATATGCAATTCCGAGCATAAAGACGGTGCCATGCAAATAAACGATAGATTCTTGTATCGGTATAGCACCAACATTAAAAATATAACGTGCAATAACGACTCCGCAGGTAAGCAACATCATAATGAAGGTTAAGGGCGCGATAAGGCGGCCTGCTCTATCTATTATAAATTCCAGAATGTAAATGGTCTTATTCAATGGCTTGCAGAAACTAAATGTTGGCTTTGATGGTATCACGGGAATACTGGGATGGGTAAAAGTTAAGACAATCAAAAAGCACAAAGATTAAAGCAAAGGTTGACGCTAAGATTCGACTCGGTTTATGGTGGCATTTTTAAACGCAAAGGTGTGCCAATGGATTACGGTGTTGTACTCCCTCATAATGAAATAGGAACTGACCCCGGTGCAATGAAAGCTTATGTACAAGGGGTTGAAGCTTTAGGCGCCAAACACTTACTGATCTATGACCATGTATTAGGAGCAGATCCTGATAGAGAAGGCGGTTGGCGCGGCCCCTACGATAAAGATATTGCCTTTCACGAACCCCTGACGACATTCGCTTTCATTGCAGCACTAACTGAATCCATTGAATTGATTACAGCCATACTTATTTTGCCTCAGAGACAAACTGCATTGGTCGCCAAGCAAGCGGCAGAAGTTGCAATCTTGTCGAACAATCGATTACGGCTCGGTATTGGCACGGGTTGGAACAAGATTGAATACGAGTCCCTCAACGTAGATTTTGCTGCCAGAGGTAAACGGCAGGCAGAACAAGTGGAACTGTTACGTGAACTCTGGGGCAATGATTCGCTTGATTATACGGGTGACTATCATCGAATCGACAAGGCAAGCATCAATCCGCGACCGACGCGACCTATTCCTATTTGGTTTGGCGGTGCAGCACCGGCTCTTTTAAGGCGTTGCGCTAAAATGGGTGATGGTTGGATACCTTTAATGGGCGCCAATAGCGCTGCTGCAGATGCAATTAAGATGATCAAGGAGGAGCGAGAAAAAGTCGGTAAGTCTATGGATGGATTCGAGATATTGGCACAGGCGCAATTTGCTGGTGGAACCGAGGAGCGATGGATTGCTCATTCAAGTAAGTGGTCCGACCTCGGTGCTACGAAAATAGCCATTGCCACCCATAATGCTGGCGAATGCGATGTCGATGAACATCTTAAACGAATCGAGACCTACTTTAAGGTGGTAGGTGCTTAAGCTTCTCTTTTGCTTTTACACTTGAGGCACATAGTGGTTTCGGGGTAAGCCTTGAGCCTTTTGAAGACAATTACTTCGGTGCAGATGATGCAATCGCCGTAAGTGCCCAATTGAATTTTTTCCAGCGCACTCAATGTTTGTTTGAGCCGACTTTTAGTCAGATTCCGATTGGCTAATAGGATGCTTTGATTATGCATTTCATCCATTCGGCTTAAACGTCCCGCATTGTCTTTCAGCTTAACCGGCTGAGCACTATTTTCTGTCAAGGAAAGCAATAGTTCAAATTCCTTTTTTTGTGCTTCCAAATCGAGGGTTAGCGCTTTGATTTCCTTTTCAGATAGTTCTTTCATCTATACTAGGAGAATGCGGGTCTGGCATTCACGTCGGCGTGCCAACGAGCGATGTTCTCTGAACCTAGCAAATCCTGGCCGACTGTTTTGGCAAAATCGAGAACAATAGCCAAGGTCATATCGGCAATGCAGTAGCGATCCCCAATAAGGTATTGCTTGTCCGCGAGGTGGCTTTCGATTAGTTTGATATTGTCCTTGGCGACTTCAATGGAAACTTCGCCCCATTCCGGAACAACCTTTTCCCTGTCTTTGAAAAAGCCCGTGATATTTCGGAAGCCCATTGCTACCGGCATCAATATATTGAGTTCAACTCGACGGCTCCACATCTCGATAATGGCGGCTTCCTCGTAATCTATCCCAAATAGGTTTGGGTCGGGTTTTATGCCTTCGAGGAATTTACAAATGGCCTGACTTTCAGACAAATAAACGCCGCTATCAAGTTTAAGTACAGGAACACGCCCAAAGGGATTCTTATTAAGATAGTCATCACTTAGGTTTTCCGCTCGCCTAAGATCTACTTCGGTCGTGTCGATCTCTATTCCTTTTTCTTTCATAAAAACGGATACACGACGTCCATTGGGTGAAAGGCTCTGAGTATATAAATGCATATTGGTGACCAAAAGTTAGAATTGAATGAGCAGAAGTGTACCTCTTATCACGCTGAAGGCTCAACCAAGTAAGACGAAACTCTCGTTTACGAAGGCCTTCTTTTCTAAGGTTAAGGGGAAGATCCTATCTCCTCATGAGCGCAACAAACCCTTTTTGTCATTGATTAAACATCGCGAGTTCAAAGATCAGGCCTCGGGTAACGCCTTCAAGCGCGCCATCTAAAGAGGAAGGCGCCTAAAGCGCATCAAGATTAATCATAAAATTTAGGACTAGTCGACATTCCCCCTTGCTTCACCCAAAAGATTCGTTCATATTCGCCCCATGATCTATTCAAATATATTAGGCGCAATAGGCAATACACCTATCGTCAAACTTAACCGTGTCACCAGAAATGTTGACGCAGAAATTTACGCCAAACTGGAATTCATGAATCCCGGTGGATCCATTAAAGACCGGATTGGATATTGGTTAATAGAAGATGCTGAAAAAAGAGGCGTCTTAAAACCCGGCGGAACTATTATCGAGGGTACCAGTGGTAACACGGGTGTTGGCCTTGCGATTGCTGCAGCAATCAAGGGCTATCAGTGCATATTTGTATTGCCGGATAAAATGTCCGATGAAAAAATCATGAACCTTCGGGCCTTTGGTGCAAAGGTCGTTGTCACTCCGACTGCGGTTGAACCGGATGACCCAAAGTCCTATTACTCTGTGTCGAAAAGACTGGCCAAAGAGACACCTAATTCCTTCTATATTGATCAGTACAACAATCTGGCTAATCGAGATTGTCATTATCAAAACACTGGCCCTGAAATACTAGCCCAGTTTCCTGATATGGATGTTTTCATCGCGGGCATCGGAACAGGTGGAACGATCTGCGGCAATGGAAAATATTTTAAAGAACACAAACCAGAAGTAGAGATTGTTGCAGTTGATCCTATTGGCTCAATTGTTTATGACAAGTTCAAGACGGGTAAAGATGTTCCCGCTGAAACCTATATGATCGAAGGGATTGGCGAAGACTTTATTCCGAATAACTACGATTTTGACGTCATCGATGACATGGTTCAGGTAGAAGATAAAGAATCATTTCTAATGACGCGTGAATTATTAGTTAAGGAAGGTATTTATTCTGGTGTCTCATCTGGTTCCGTCGTTGTCGGCGCAATGAAATGGATAAAGGCCCAGGGCGATAGATTGAAAGGTAAGAAAGTGCTTGTCATGTTGCCAGACAGCGGTAATCGTTATTTGACCAAAGTTTATGATGATGCTTGGATGCGCGAAGCAGGGTTTATTGAAGAGCCTTCAATGGGGACGGTCCAAGATTTAATCTTCACATTACAAATTGATCCAAGCGGGATATTGATTGCCGATACAAGCGATAAAGTATCCAAGGTAATCGACTTGATGAAAGAAAAAGGCATCAGTCAGGTACCCGTTTCTGATACCAACGGGTATGTCAAAGGTCTGATAACAGAAACAGCCATTCTCAATGCCCTCTACGAAGGTGAGATTCAATCTGGTGATGAAATACTAAGGCTTGTTGATTCTTCGGTTGAATTCGTTAATCAAGATGACAGTATAGAAAAGATATCTCATTTGGTATCCAGTGGTATGACGCCTTTAGTCTTGGATGCTGTCACGGGGCAGCCAACGGCAGTACTCACAAAAATTGATTTGTTAAGTTACCTGAGTCAGAGGCGATAATTGAAAGGCGATAACGAAAAGCAACAGGGTATTTCGACCAAAGCGGTACATGCAGGTCAGGAACCAGACCCCAGTTTTGGAGATGTGATACCACCATTACACCTGTCCAGTACCTTTGCCCAGTCTTCTCCTGGGGTACATAAAGGTTTCGATTATTCTCGAGCAGGTAATCCCACCCGACAGCGTTACGAGACGGTACTCGCGGCTCTGGAAAATGGCACACATGCCTTTGCGTTTTCATCAGGTCTTGCAGCAATCGATGCGCTGGTCAGAACCTTGAGTCCAGGGGATCACGTCGTTTGCTGCGATGATGTTTACGGCGGCACATTCAGGCTATTTGAAAGAATTCTAAAAAACCAACAAATTGAATTTAGTTTTGCAGACCTCACAGATCCAGAAATATTTGAGAAAGAGGTAAGAGATAATACAAAGCTGATTTGGATTGAGACGCCCACAAATCCTTTGTTGAAGATTATTGATATAGAAAAGATTTGTAAGCAAGCTAAGGGGCGATCGATATGGGTAGGGGTTGACAACACATTCGCTACACCGGTATTTCAGCGCCCTTTGGAATTGGGCGCTGATGTGGTTATTCATTCCGTCACTAAATATTTGAACGGTCATAGTGATGTCATTGGCGGCGCGGTTATTACAAACAATGAAGAAGTTGCAGAGAGCGTGGGCTTTATTCAGTTTGCCGCAGGTGCGGTGCAGGGACCCTTCGATGCTTACATGGTCCACCGGGGGATAAAGACCTTGGGGATTCGAATGGAGCGCCATCAAAAAAGCGCTCTTAAAGTCGCCCAATATTTAGAACTGCACCCGAAGATAGAAAAGGTTATCTACCCAGGTTTAACATCCCACCCCCAGTATGAACTCGCTAAACGTCAGATGGGTGGATTTTCTGGTATCGTGTCCTTTTACATCAAAGGCGATCTTGCGGATGCTAACCGCCTATTGGAGCGGGTCAAAATATTCTGTCTTGCAGAAAGTCTCGGGGGAGTCGAATCCTTAATAGAGCATCCAGCAGTCATGACCCATGCCAGTCTTCCGCAAAAAATAAGAGAAGAACTTGGGATTGCCGATGCTCTGATCCGACTCAGTGTGGGTATTGAAGATGTAGAAGATCTTATTGGAGACCTAGAGCAAGCACTGCTCTAGAGCTAGGTTGTTAGAGTAAAGCGTAATGTGCAGTGACACCGATGAAAATTGATAGCCCTACCCAATGATTATTGAGAAAGGCTTCAAAACATTTCTCTCGAATGCGGTCTTTTAATAAATATTGTTGGTAGACAAGCAGTGCTGATGCAACCACCAGCCCTAAAAGATAGGGCCATCCTAGCTCAGTTAATCGTATTGCCATAGTCATAAAGCCAATAAACATAAGCTGTAATATGCCAATCATTAGCTTGTCCATATCCGCAAATAGTATGGCGGTTGATTTAAGACCCAATATCAAATCATCATCTCTGTCTACCATGGCATAAGCGGTGTCATAGGCAACTGTCCACACAATATTTGCCGTAGCAAGCAACCAGGCAAGCTTCGGTATTTCGCCCGTAGTAGCAGCAAAGGCCATGGGTATACTAAATGAAAAAGCGACGCCAAGAACAACCTGTGGAAGATAGGTATAGCGCTTCATGAGGGGATAAACTGCAGCAACTGCCGCTGCGGTAATCGCGAGTAAAATGGTGAGTAGGTTGGTCGTTAAAACTAACAGAATCGCCAGCAGAATGAGAACAACAAGAAAAATAATCGCTTCATTTACGCTGACCAACTTCAGCACTAAAGGCCTATTCGCTGTTCTTTTAACTTTGAGATCAAAATCTCGATCAGCGATATCATTAATTACACAGCCCGCAGACCGCATTAATATTGTGCCGAGTGTAAATACCAGAAATAGATGCCAACCGGGAAACCCTTCAGCTGCAAACCACAAACCCCAGAGTGTTGGCCAAAGTAGCAAATAAATACCGATGGGTTTATTCAGTCTGGCGAGGGCGATGAAATGCTGCGCTTTAGGGTACTCTATCGTCACCCTTTGAGAAATATTCTTCAGTTCTGTTAACAGGCCCTTGAGCACTTCTACCCCGTATCTGGCAAATCAGTTAGTATACGTTCCTTACTAGGTAATTTGGAACGATATGAAGCGGTGGCAGTGTATTATTTGTGGTTTTATCTATGATGAAACCGAAGGCTTAGCGTCGGAAGGGATCGCCCCGGGCACTAAGTGGAAAGACATACCCGATGACTGGGTTTGCCCAGAATGTGGTATTGGTAAAGAAGATTTTGAAATGGAAGAACTGTAAGAGCTGAACTTACAAAATCAAATTCCAAAAAAGAAGAATAACCTGAATTCAAGTAATAAGCAGGAAAACAAATGGAAGCTAAAAATCTGACACGCAATATTCTGATTGGTATGTTGCTCGGCGTTGTATTAGGGTCCATTTTTTACAGCATGGATCTGGCTGCGGACAATCCTATAAAGGTATTTCTGATTGACGGATTGTTCGACCTTGGGGGAAGTATCTTTGTGATCAGTCTTAAACTACTGGTCGTTCCTCTGGTATTTGTTTCCCTCGCATGTGGTGCCAGCAATTTAGGTGGTGGTTCCAGTATGGGGCGAATTGGCCTCAAGACCTTGCTTCTTTATCTTTTCACAACTGCCGCTGCTATTTCCTTAGCACTACTGGTTGCAACCTTTGTTAATCCTGGTGAAGGCATCAATATGGCCAATACCAGTGAATTTGTTGCCAAAGAAAGCCCCTCGCTCAAGAGTGTGATTCTTAATATCTTCCCAAATAATCCAATCCAGGCTATGGCGGAAGGCAATATGTTGCAAGTGATTGTATTTGCCATCCTGGTGGGTATATCTATTACAAAATGTGGTGATGCGGGTCAGCGCGTAAAGGGTCATTTGAACGATTGGAATGAGCTCATTATGCGCATGGTCATGATGTTAATGTCAGTTGCACCGATTGGTGTTTTTTGTTTGCTGATCAGTCTCTTTTCCAATATGGGTTTTACCGCAATAATAGATCTCTTCACGTATTTTATTACCGTTGTGGTTGTCTTGTTTATCCACTTCTCAGTGACGCTGGCTTTAATGATTCGCTTTGGTGCAGGACTAAGCCCACTTGCGGTTATTAAGCGTTATAGCCCTGTGATGGCTTATGCTTTTAGTACTTCCTCAAGTAATGCTACTTTGCCCATTACCCTTAAAACGGTAGAGCATAAGCTTGGGGTCAAGAATGAAGTGGCATCATTTACGATTCCGCTTGGTGCGACCATCAACATGGATGGTACCGCCATCATGCAGGGAGTTGCCACGGTCTTTATTGCCCAAGCTTTCAATGTTGATATCGGAATGGCGGGTTACTTGATGGTCATCCTTACTGCAACGCTGGCTTCAATTGGAACAGCAGGCGTACCGGGTGTTGGGCTAATTACCTTAGCGATGGTGCTGCAACAGGTTGGATTGCCTGTAGAAGGCATTGCGCTCATTATTGGCGTAGACCGTTTGCTTGATATGTTGCGAACAGCCGTGAATGTGACTGGTGATGCGACAGTTTCACTTATTGTTGCTCGTAGTGAAGATAAGTTTGATCAAGAAATCTTTGATAAAGCGGGATGATTGATTAAGAAGTGCCTTCTTAAACCTGAACAAGTATTTCAGGTTGGTGGAGCCATCTATCCATAATTAATTGAGCACATTCCCTGTCTGTTTTCAGGAGGTTATCTGCTAAATTTCTAATCCGATCCAGCATATGGCTATCTCTCAGTAGATCGGCGATCCTAAACTGCACAACTCCGGATTGCCGACTACCAAACAGTTCGCCTGGCCCTCTGATTTCTAGATCTTTCTCTGCGATGAAAAAACCGTCCTGGCTTTCTCGCATAACGCTGAGCCTTTGTTTCGATACATGCCCCAAGGGTGGATGGTATAACAAAACACAGAAACTTTTAATATCACCTCTACCAATTCTTCCCCGCAATTGGTGCAGTTGAGCCAAACCCAAACGTTCGGGATTCTCTATCACCATCAAGCTGGCATTAGGGACATCGACGCCCACTTCAATTACGGTAGTGGCAACAAGAAGCTGAATTTTACCTGTTTTAAATTGCGCCATGATTTCTGATTTTTCCTTGCTAGTCATTCGACCGTGAATGAGTCCAATCGAGATCTTGGGTAAAAATTCTTTCAAATGCTGTGCTGTTGTTTCTGCTGCCTGGCACTGTAATACCTCTGATTCGTCGATTAAAGTACAGACCCAATAAGCTTGTGCGCCTTTGTTGCAAGCTGATTCGATATGGTCAATGACATCATCTCGTCGATTGTCAGCAATGACGGTCGTTGTAATGGGGGAGCGACCTGGTGGCAGCTCATCAATAATGGAACTATCCATATCCGCATACAAACTCATGGTTAGCGTTCTCGGAATGGGTGTGGCGGTCATTACTAATTGATGAGGTAGGCGACCGTTAATTTCGCCTTTCTCCCTTAGCGCAAGACGTTGATGCACACCAAAGCGATGTTGCTCGTCAATAATCACCAGCCCCAAATCTTTAAAGATCACATCTTTTTGGAATAAGGCGTGAGTACCAATGACTACGCCCGCTTCACCCGTTGCAATGAGATCCAATTCTTTTATCCGTTTTTTCCCCTTTACCTTACCCGATAGCCAAGCACAAGTTATTCCCAGTGGTGCTAACCATTGAGAAAAATTAAGGAAATGCTGTTCAGCCAATAATTCAGTCGGGGCCATTATGGCCGTCTGCAAGAGATTCTCTGAAGAATGAACGGCTGCCAGCGCAGCAATGACGGTTTTCCCCGAGCCTACATCCCCTTGAACGAGACGTAACATGGGCGTCGCTTTCGACATATCTTTTTGAATCTCTACGGCTACTTTCCGTTGTGCTGCGGTGAGCTCAAAACCGAAATTCCCGATTAGGTTTTTGTAAACTGAGGTAGGTTTGTTGTAAGGGTAAGATTTTAGATTGAGCATCTTCTGCCTGATCAAGCGCATGCTGAGATGGTGAGAGAGCATTTCCTCAAAAGCGAGACGTTGTTGTGCAGGATGATTACCATCTTCTAGTTCTGATAGCGCGACTTCTTTAGGGGGATTATGAACCAGTGCAATAGCGCTGTTAATATCAAGGTCTCCAAGTTCAGAAAACTGACTCCCCAGCTTTCTCAAGACTCTGCCCTGATTCATCAGATCCAATACTTGTTTCACTAAACTTCGGATTCTGTTTTGTGTGATGCCTTCGGTGACGGGATAAATCGGCGTTAAGGTTGTTTCAAGGGCTTGGGGTTTTGTTGTGTACTCTGGATGGTATATCTCAAAACCTGAGGCACCTCGCCTGACTTCACCAATGCATCGTAAGAAAGAGGTTTTCTCAAGCAGGTTCTGCTGCATTTTTGAAAAGTGGAAAAAGCGAAGACTGATTCTGCCAGTGTCGTCTTGAAGTTCAACAACCAGACTACGGCGCCTTCCAAAAGCGATTTTGCAGGAAATGACTTTACCCTCAAGTACGAGCTGTCTGGATAACGCTGCTTGACCAATAGGCGTGACAAAGGTTCTGTCTTCATAACGTAGGGGTAAATGGAAAAGCACGTCCTGTAATGTGCGGATGCCTACCTTTTCTAACTTAGCGCCGAGCGCTGGGCCGATGCCTTTGAGGGATAGAACCGCTTCTTTATCAAGCGTGTTAAGTGTAGCTTGTGCGGAATCGTATGCGCTCACAAAACATTTTGTGGCAGGGCAACGATTGCTTCAACTTCAACACTGACACCTTTTGGCAGAGCGCTGACCTCAACTGCTGCTCTAGCAGGATAAGGTTGATCAAGGATAAGTGCCATACATTCATTGACGATGGGAAAGTGAGAGAGGTCTGTCAGATAAACATTAAACTTTATAGTGTCGTTTAAAGAAACTTCGGCTGCCTGGCAAATCGCACTTAAGTTTGAGAAGACTTGATTTATTTGTTCCCGAATATCTTCGCTAACGACTTCCATTGAACTTGGGTCTAAGGGAATCTGGCCGCTGATATAAAGTGTGTTGCCATGCTTTACGGCTTGCGAATAGGTGCCAATTGCAGCGGGTGCATTTTGGGTTTCTACAATTTCTTTCATCGGAACCTCTTTAATACTCTTTTAAATTTTCTGTTTCTTAATTTTATTCTCTATTCTAGCCCTTGGTTCTAGTGATCTTGTTGACTGCCTTAATCGTTCGGAGTCGCTTGATAACGTTTGCCAGATGAACTCGATCGTGAACGGAGAATACGATGTTGATAGATGCGAGTTTGGCATCTTTCTCTGCCATATTAATGCGCTCGACATTAGCATCGGCATTCGTAATGGTAGAGGCTAACACGGCAATAACGCCTTTTATATTGTCCAATTCAATCCTGAGTTCGACTGAGAAATCTTGATCGACATTGGGATCCCAACGGACAGCCATGGTTTCTTCAGGTTTGTTTCTCAATTCAAACATATTGGGACAAGATTCGGTATGCACAACGATGCCTTTTCCTGCGCTAATATGGCCAATAATTGGATCACCCGGTATGGGTTTACAGCACTTCGCGTAACTGACAACCAGTCCTTCGGTGCCGAGGATAGGGAGCGGATTATCGTTTAAGCTCTGCTGATCAGGCGTGCCTGTGATCAGCGCTCGGGTGATAACATAAGCCATCTGATTGCCCAGTCCGATCTCTGCTAGCAGTGTATCCATGTCTTCAAATTTTCTTTCTTTCAATACCAGTTCGAGCTGATCTGGATCAAGGGTATCGATGGATGCATTCTCCACTTGTAACATTCGATCAAGTAGGCGTCTACCGAGAATAATGGATTCGCTTCGTTGTTGGGTTTTTAGGCCGTGTCGAATGCTTGCTCGGGCTTTGCCTGTGATAACCGAACTGAGCCAAGCCGGATTCGGTTGGGCCGCAGGCGCTGTAATAATTTCAACCGTCTGGCCGCTTTCCAAGCTAGCGCTCAAGGGTGCCAAGCGACGATCTATTCTGCAAGCAACGCAAGAATTTCCGATGTCAGTATGTACGGCGTAAGCAAAATCGACCGGAGTAGCGCCTTGAGGAAGGTCATAAATTTGTCCTTTTGGAGAGAAGACGTAAACCTCGTCTGGGAATAAATCTATTTTTACGTTTTCAATAAACTCCAAGGAATTACCTGTACTTTGTTGTATCTGCAGAAGTCCCTTCATCCATTCTCGAGCGCGCTCATGACTACCTGATGTGGCTTCATCGTTAGATTTATATAGCCAATGCCCCGCGATACCGTTGTTGGCGACCATTTCCATTTCAAAAGTTCTGATTTGAATTTCAATGGGTATTCCGTGCATGCCGAATAGCGTTGTATGTAGGCTTTGATATCCGTTTGCCTTTGGTATGGCGATGTAATCTTTAAATCTGCCCGCTACAGGTTTATATAAATTGTGTACCGCACCCAACACTCTGTAACAGGTATCTACGGAATCTACGATAATACGAAAGGCATATACGTCCATGATTTCTGCGAAGGATTTTCTTTTGCTCCGCATCTTGTCGTAAATACTAAATAGGTGTTTTTCACGTCCAAATACTTCCGCGCCCATTCCTTCTCGTTCGAGGCAGGCCTTAATAGAACCGAGTACGGTGGAGACTACTTCTTTTCGTTTGCCGCGGGCTTTGAGAACGGCTTTTCCAATCATTGAAGAGCGCAATGGGTGGGCAGCTTTAAAGCCTAGCTCTTCAAACTCAACACGAATATTGTTCATCCCAAGTCGATTGGCGATGGGCGCATAGATTTCTAAAGTTTCTTTTGCTATTCGACGTCGTTTATCCGGCGAAAGGTGGCCGAGGGTTCTCATATTGTGGAGTCTATCGGCGATCTTTACGAGAATAACCCTGATGTCTTTGGCCATAGCCAGCGTCATCTTTTGGAAGTTTTCCGCCTGAGCCTCAGCTCTGGAATGAAACATGTATTTTAGTTTGCTGACACCGTCAACGAGATCTGCAACATCTTCTCCAAACTCGACGGCAAGCGTATGTTTTGGGACGCCGGTGTCTTCGATAACGTCGTGTAGCAGCGCCGCCATAAGACATTGGTGATCCATGTGCATTTCAGCGAGGATGCCGGCTACTGCAAGGGGGTGGGTGATATAAGGTTCGCCGGATTTACGTTTTTGTCCTGTGTGGGCTTCATCGGCAAAGTAATAGGCTTTCTTTACCTGTTCTATCTGGGTTTCTCCCAGATATTCTGTTAGCGCCAGTGCTAAGGTGTCAACCGTCTCGGCATCTTCACTCAGCACGACGGTGCCTTTCTACTATTTGGGTTTTTAGAATTCGGGGTTGGATTGGACAAGTCCCTCTTGAGGCGCCTCAGGTACCTCGATGATGATTTCATCTGGGTCAATCTGACGAACAGTGTCATCTAGAATGCTAGCATCAATAAAGCCTTCTGCAATTTCACGAAGCGCCACTACGGTCGGTTTATCGTTTTCAATCGGTACGAGTGCTTCTTTGCCACCTGTAGCGAGTTGACGCGCACGTTTGCTGCTCACCATGACTAACTCAAATCGGTTTTCTACATTTTCTAAACAATCTTCAACGGTGACTCGTGCCATGTTGGTGCTCCACAAAAATTTTATAGCGCAGGATACCCTTTTCTTAGTTGGATCTAAGTCAGAGCTTTCCTTCGGGCCGCGCAGTTTACAGAAAAACCGTCTCTAAACCAAGAGATCACTGAGATTATACGGGTTTTGAAGGCAATAAATTAGATATTAGGTCAGCGAAAAGCGTTCTTTGGTACTTCAGACGATATTCGTCAGAATCGAAAAGTGTTATTTCTTCCATTTGTTCAAGTGCCAATGAGAAATCGTCATTGATAATGAGGTGATCAAATTCTTCAAAATGAGACATTTCGCTAATGGCCTCATCCATTCTTTCGGCAATTGTTTTTTCGTTGTCCTGTCCCCTGCCTCTAAGCCGCTCTCTTAATGATTCAGTAGAAGGCGGTAAGATGAATATTAATTCCGCATCTGGAAGCCGCTTCTTAATCTGTTGTGCCCCTTGCCAATCAATTTCCAGAACAAGATGTTTGCCACTCGCGAGTATCCTGTCAATCTCCGCTTGGCTGGTTCCGTAAGCATTGCCAAAAACTTCAGCCCATTCCACAAAGCCACCGTCATTTTGGATTTCCTTGAATTTTGCACGGTCGACAAAATAGTAGTTCGCAGCGTCTTCTTCATCAGGTCGCTTTTCCCTGGTGGTATGGGAGACAGAGACCGTGAATTCCGGATGTTTATCTGTCAGCGCTTTAACTAAACTGGTTTTGCCCGCACCGGAAGGAGCGGCAATAACAAATAGTTTTGCCATCACTCGATATTCTGCACTTGTTCACGCATCTGTTCGATAATGACTTTAAGCTCTACTGACTGAACAGAAGTGTTTGCAGCGACTGCTTTGGAAGACAGGGTATTCGCTTCCCGATTGAGTTCCTGCATTAAAAAATCCAGCCTTCTACCTACGGCGCCAGATTGGGCGAGTGTCGTTTGTACTTCTTCAATATGGGTATAGAGACGGTCCAATTCCTCTGCAATATCACTTTTTTGGGCGAGATAAACCAGTTCCTGTTCTAGCCTGTTTTGATCAGGATCTTGATTCAGATCCGCCATCCTATCCAATATTTTTTGTTTCTGCCGAGCATTGATGATCGGCGCTTCTAGTTTTACGGCATCTACGATGACTTTCAGTTCAAGCAGTTTATTGAGAATGATCTTTTTAAGCTCCTCGCCTTCTCGTGCTCTCATTTCCATTAGAGATTTTAGGCTCTCTGAAAAGCTTTCATTGATTCTTTTTTCGAGCTGGGACTGATCTGCTGTTTCAGTACTCAGAATACCGGGCCACTTCAATACATCAAGAATATTAACGGGCGCGGGGTTACCTATTTTTGCAGCGGTCTGATCAATTGCCGCGCTCAACTTATCGAGTTGAACGCTGTTGATCACAATACTTTGATCTTCGTCGAGGTCCTGACTAACCCGTAAAAGGCAATCTACCTTGCCTCGATTAAGCTTTTTCCTCAGTTCACTTCTAAGCTTTGCCTCGAGACCCCGAAAATTTTCAGGGAGCTTAAAAGTACCATCAAGATAGCGATGGTTTACGGACCGGATTTCCCAGGTCACATTGCCGGATTCAATTCTGGCAAAGGCAGTCATGCTTTTTGTCATATTTCAGGTTTCCTTAAAACCAATTATCCAATCATTGGCTAAATTTGTCATACTAATTTCACATTTCCTATTGGGATCTTATGCATCTCTCGGGAAGCTAAGTATAATGCACAAATTTGAATTAGAGGAATTTTGATGGGATTTATCAGAGACAGTGGTCGTGCCTTAGATGAGAAGCGAATTGTTTTGATGCAACGTGGGTTCACTAAGCATGCGGAAGGGTCTGTACTAATATCCTGTGGTGATACTAAGGTAATTTGCACTGCCAGCGTAAATAAAGGCGTTCCTTCTTTTCTCCGGGGTAGCGGTCAGGGTTGGATAACTTCCGAATATGGCATGTTACCGCGATCCACTAATTCACGAATGGATAGGGAGGCTGCAAGAGGCAAACAGGGTGGTCGAACGGTTGAAATTCAACGCTTGATCGGTCGCTCACTCAGAAACTGTGTGGACATGAAGCAATTGGGGGAATATACCGTTCGTCTGGATTGCGATGTTATTCAGGCCGACGGAGGGACTCGAACGGCCTCTATTACGGGTGCTTGTGTCGCGCTTTACGATGCTATGGCAAGTATTGATCGCACTTCCGCCTTTAAGCAATTTGTTGCAGCAATATCTGTCGGAATCATTGACGGCCATGCACTGCTTGATTTTGAATATACTGAAGATTCAAATGCAGATACGGACATGAACATCATCATGGCGGAGGATGGAAATTTCATTGAAGTTCAGGGAACCGCAGAAGGGGAAACCTTTAGCCGAAAAGAACTAAACGAGATGTTAGATTTAGGAGAGAAAGGTGTAAGAGAGCTCATTAGTTTACAGAAATCTGTGCTGGGGCTGTGAGCATTCTTTTTAAGCCAACAAGCAGAAACCTTTGAGATACAGCTATGCTTGAATCATATCAAGAGGAATTTATTCAATTTGCGATCGAGCAAAAGGTGTTGCAATTTGGTGAATTTAAACTGAAATCAGGCCGTATCAGCCCGTATTTCTTCAATGCTGGGGGATTTAATTCTGGGGCTGCTCTAGCGCGATTAGGGGGTTTTTATGCAGAGGCCTTACTGGCTTCCAAAGTTGAATACGACCTGCTGTTCGGTCCAGCATACAAAGGCATCCCCCTAGTTTCAGCTACGGCGATTGCCCTTGCGACAGAACAGGGTTTGGATATACCTTATGTATTCAATCGAAAAGAGAAGAAAGAACACGGGGAGGGAGGCAATCTTGTAGGTGCTCCTCTTAAGGGACGGGTGGTTATCGTCGATGACGTTATTACTGCAGGCACTGCGATTAGAGAGGTGATGGAACTTTTATCGGTTTCAGAGGCCATACCTGTTGCGGTCATGGTTGCGATCGACAGAGAAGAACGTGGCACAAATACACTTTCTGCGATTCAAGAAGTGGAGAATGACTACGGTGTTACCGTTATCAGCATTGTTAAGCTAAGGGATAAAATCGCTTATTTGGCATCAAATGGCAGCGATAGCAATGAAATGACACTAATGGCGCGATATCAGAAAGAATATGGCATAGACTAGACAGTATGGCGGTAGTAAATTCAACAGAATCGAGAGTTCTAAAAGGGCGATATCCCTTTGTAACTACGATAGTTTGTTGTTATTTACTTCTTCTTTCCCCTATCTCAAATGCTGAACTATATAAATATGTTAACGAAGATGGTGTGACGGTTCTCGACAGTCATGTCCCTGCTCGTTATGTAAAAAATGGTTATACGATATTGCGTGTGGATGGCCGGGTATTGGAAGTTGTGCCTCGCGCACTGTCAGATGAGGAAATTCGTATAAGAGATCTCAATCTGGCTGAAGAAAGACGCAGGAATCGGATTGAAAGAGAGCAAAATATTGCTGATCAGAATTTACTTCGAATCTACAGTAGGCCAGAAGATGTTATCCGGGTTCGAGATGATAAAATTGCCACTATCGAATTTGCCATTAGTACAGATAAGGGTCGTCGATCTCGATTGCAATCACAAAAAAGAGATATGCAGGCGAGCTTGGCAGATATTGAACGTGCTGGTGGTGTTATTACCAGTGAGCGTCTAAGTCAGATTCGGGCTATCGATAACAAGATGAGACAAAATGAAAGAGAAATTGCGTCTAAGCTAGATGAAATGAATACCTTGCAAGCTTCCTATGCTGCCGATCTAAAACGGGTTCGTGAATTGTACGATGAGTCTATTGGTGTTCGTTAGGTAAGCAGCGGGCTAAAAAATTGCCCGTCTGAGAACATCCCACTGCTGATCCCAATTCTGGGTTGGGAGTTTCCTGAAATCACTTCTGACATATTGGCTGATTCGACCTTCAACGATTGATAGCATGAGGTTAGCGCCGACCGCAATATCCAGACGAGGCCGAGTGCCTTCGCGGATTTCCGATTCCCTCAATATTTGTTTCAGTTGAGTTTCAAAGCGATCAAAGAATTGCGCAATACGGATACGTAGTCGATCAGATTCTCCCGCAAGTGGATCGCCTGTTAGAATCCTCGTAAGTCCAGGGTTCCGTTCTGAAAATGTTAACAACAATTGTAAGGCTTTCCCGCATTTAAGTTCCGTTGAATTGTCTTCAGAGAGAATCAAATTGATGCGTGTAAATATAGCGTCTTCTATAAAGGCGATGAGGTCGTCAAACATTCTCGTCTTACTCGGAAAATGTCTGTAAAGAGCAGCTTCGGATACACCTACTTGTTTCGCCAATCCAGCTGTCGTAATTCTTCCGCCAGGAGTTTGCTCTAACATTTCGGCTAGTGCTTGTAAAATCTGTTGTTTCCGAGAAATCTTCTTTTCTTTTGTTTCTCCCGTCATACTTTTTAACCTTCTTCCTCGTGCGTTCTATTTTCGTCGTTCTCGCTGTTTTCTATGATCATCGTGCCCACGCCTTCGTCTGTTAATAATTCCAACAAGACAGCATGAGCAACACGACCATCAATAATTTGAACGCTTTTTACACCATTTTTTACAGCGTCAAGTGCACATCCAATTTTTGGTAGCATGCCGCCACTAATTGTTCCATCGGCTATCAGTTCTGCGACATCAGAAGCAGTAAGACTGGAAAGTAAATCGCCGTTTTTATTTTGTAAACCTGGTACATCTGTTAGTAGAATGAGTTTTTCGGCATCGAGTTCGGCGGCGATCTTACCTGCTACTAAGTCTGCGTTGATATTATAGGTTGTACCATCTTCACCGACACCAATTGGCGCAATCACTGGGATAATATCACTCTCAGTTAGCATATCGAGAAGTTTGCGGTTAATGCTGACAACTTCTCCGACGTGCCCTATGTCTATTATTTCTGTTGTTGTGTGTTCAGGTGAGGGGTTTTCAATTAGCATCTTTTTTGCATTGATTAGGTTGGCATCCTTTCCGGTCAAGCCGATGGCTTTGCCGCCACTTTGATTGATTAGACTAACAATATCCTGATTCACCAGACCACCCAATACCATTTGGACAACATCCATTGTTTTGCTATCTGTGACGCGCATACCGTTGACAAATGTAGATTCAATCTTGAGCTCTTCGAGTACTTTTCCAATCTGTGGCCCACCACCATGTACGACAATTGGGTTGAGACCAACGAGTTTCATTAGGACAACATCTCGAGCAAAGTTTCGTTTTAATGATTCTTCGACCATAGCATTTCCACCGTACTTAATAACGATGGTTCTATTCGTAAACCGTTGTATGTAGGGGAGGGCTTCCGTTAGTACATTGGCGATATTAATAGCAGAATTGCGGCTTAAGGTCATGAGATTCTCTGAAATTAGAAAGTGAGACTTTCGTCTATCGCGGCCATTTCATCTCGGAACAGGGTCTGTATATTCAGAAGGCTGTCATTGTCATCAGCCTCGAACCGCAGCGTTAGATTTGGGCTAGTGTTAGAAGCGCGAACCAGTCCCCAGCTGTCAGAGAAATCCACTCTCAAGCCATCGATAGTTGTGATTGTTGCGCCTTCGAAGTCTGCATTATCTATTATTCGTTGTATCAAATCGAACTTGTGAGATTCTGGTACTGGGATATGTATTTCTGGTGTTACAACTCCTGCTGGAAATTCACTCAGTAACTCACTTAAGCCTTCGGTTTGGGAGCCAATGATCTCCAGTAGTCGAGCAGCGGCATAGATGCCATCATCAAACCCATACCAGCGCTCTTTAAAGCAAATATGGCCGGACATTTCTCCACCGAGAATAGCATCGGTTTCAAGCATCTTTGCCTTGATAAAAGAGTGCCCACTACGACAAATAAGAGGTCGCCCTCCAAAACCACTGATGACGCTATTAAGGTGGCGGGTACATTTTACGTCGTAGACAACATCAGAACCGGGGTTTCGAGATACGACATCTTTCGCGAAGAGCATTAATAAAACATCGGGCCAAACAATGTCTCCATCTTTGGTGATTGCGACGAGTCTGTCACCATCTCCGTCGAGGGCCAGACCGACATCTGCTCCTTGGCTTTTCACCATGAGAATGAGATCTTGGAGGTTGTCGGGGTTAGTTGGGTCAGGATGATGATTAGGAAAATTGCCATCTACGTCACAGTAAAGAGGTGTGACATCACAGCCGAGATTTTGTATCAAATCTGGAACGATATCTCCGGCAATACCGTTACCACAGTCAACAATCACCTTCAAAGGTTGGGCAACGACAACATCGTCAGCGATGGTATCAATGTATTCATCACGTAAATCACTTTCTGTTAGTTGGCCTTCTCCCGAAGAAAAATCCTGATTGAGATAACGCCGATATAGCGCTTGAATTTCGTCCTCCACCAGAGATTGGCCATTGAACACGATCTTCAAGCCGTTGTATTCTGCGGCGTTGTGGCTGCCTGTTACCATCACGCCACTAACTGCCTCGGAAACGTGAGTGGCAAAATAAAGTAATGGTGTAGGGATTGTACCGAGATTAATGACATCACGCCCTGATTCAATCAGACCTTCAATTAAAGCTTCAGTGAGTTCAGGGCTGGATAATCTACCATCTGCACCGACGGCAAGCTTTTGCTCGCCTATTTCACCTGCTTCAGTTCCTATGGCGAGGCCGATTCTTTTAACGATTTCAGGTGTGAGGGTCTCACCCACAACGCCGCGAATATCATAAGCTCGAAATATACTCGATACGTCAGTTTCAGGTATTTCTTCAATTTCTTCTTCTGGAGCCTCTTCAAAACCGAATTCAGCCATTTCATCATCATTGAGATCAGCCATCTCTAAGGTTTCAACCTCAGTGTCGGGGAGAGGTGTGGCGGTTACCTTAAGTGGCGTTACTTGTTTTTCCTTGTTCTCCTTTTTACCCATCCTCGATAAAGTGGCATCGACCTCCAAGAATTCTTGATGTACGTAGTCAGAAGAAGGGGTAAATCGGCCATTTATAACATCCGCCATCTGATTGATGATGTGTCGTATATCAGCCTTAAAGGTTTTAAAGACTTTTTGCATGCCGAAAAAAACGGCTGCGAGAGAGATAATCAATGCAAGTAAACCTGGCACCAGGTAGGCGCCGAGGCCACCGATTTCAGAATTTGCTAAAGCATCGTCAGGGGAAAATAAGATATGCCAATTTGGGTTTGATAAGTCTCTTCGGACTGATTCAGCGCCGTTAGATTGCCCGGCATTCAAAATTTCGATTTCAGGCACATTTGGAAAAGCCTGGATGATTGAAATTTTCCCTTCGATCGAGGCTGAGAGAGCCTCATTGAATACGTTTATGTCATAGTAGATAAATAGAGAGCCAAATATAGTGCTGTTTGAAGGTGTTCGTATTGGCGCAGCCAGCGCGACAATCCACAAGCCGTCAGCATTAATAGCTTCTGGATAGACGGTTTCGCCTTGTTCCGTTCTGTTTACCATATCGAGGGATTGAAACCTAAAGGGTGGAAATGCTTCTGGATCTGGTTTTGCTTCTCCTACTCTAAAAAGGCTGACTGAACGAGCATAGGGAATCATCTCGCGTAGACGGGCTTCTTCTAGTGAGCGAGTCGCACTATCGCCGTTGGTAACAAGCTCACTAAGTTGTATGCTGGCAGCCATACTTTGGGCTTGTCTGATAAGATTTTGCTGACTCTGATCCAATCTGAGTTTTAGGCTATCAGCACTAGTGTTGATTCGTTCTGATTGATATTCGCTATTCACGCCGGATCTTACGATGGCGAGATTGATTGTTGAGGCAATAATAAACCCAAGCACAATACCCGCGAGCGGGATGAGCGCGAACTGCAATAAAGGATTCTTGTTTTTTTCGGGCATTGTTTTTATTTCCCTATTTTCTGCCAGAGGACCCGAAGCCACCAGTGCCGCGATCGGTTTCTGAAAACTCTTCAACAATCTTAAAGCCTGTTTGGACAACAGGTACAATAATTAGCTGTGCAATCCTATCTCCAACCTCAATCGTAAATTTTGTATTACCGCGATTCCAGCAGGAAATCATTAACTCTCCCTGATAGTCCGAATCAATAAGACCTACCAGATTACCCAATACAATACCGTGTTTATGACCGAGACCTGAGCGAGGTAGTATCAATGCTGCATAATGGGGGTCCTCAATATAAATTGATAGACCTGTCTCAATGAGCTTTGTTTCGCCGGGATGAATCGTCATAGAAGATTTTAGGCAGGCGCGTAGATCGAGCCCTGCACTTCCAGATGTGGAGTAGCTAGGGATAGGTATTGAATCGCCGATTAAGGGGCTCAAAATCTTGAGTTGTAATTCATTCATTTACTTTAGCTGTTCCGCGATTAGGTTGATAATTTTGATGGATATTTGCTGTTTGGACATAAGTGGTAGAATTGACTGCCCTCCTTCCCAAAAAATTGTTGTTGCATTGTCTTCACTATTAAACCCAATTCGTGCGTCGGATACATCATTCGCGATAACCATATCCAGATTCTTCTTTATCAATTTTTCTTTAGCATAAACGTCTAGGTTTTCTGTTTCCGCTGCAAAACCCACTGTAAAAGGTTTAGGTTTGGCGTTTGCGACACTCGCTACGATATCAGGATTGAGCGTGAGTTCAATATGGGCAATATCTTGCCCGTGCTTCTTGATTTTCTGTTCAGTATAGTGGCTTGGTCGAAAGTCTGCGACTGCTGCGACCCCGATAAAAATGTCGCAATTTTCGATATTGCTCATCACAGCTTCGTGCATATTTCTTGCGCTGACAACATCAATCAGAGATATCCGATCTGGGGGTGCTAGCTGGGTGGGACCAGAAATCAATATTACGTCTGCACCTGCTTCCATTGCGGCGATTGCAAGGGCGTATCCCTGACGACCGGAGCTGTGATTGCTTATATACCGAACAGGATCTATAGCCTCTCTCGTTGGCCCAGCAGTAATCAAAACTTTCTTACCTGACAATTCACCCCTTGAAAATAATTTTGAGGTCAATGCAATAATTTCATTAATATCAAGTAATCGACCTAGGCCGACTTCACCGCAAGCTTGGGCTCCGGATTCTGGGCCAAGTACCAGTACATCGGATCGTTTGAGTTCCTGAATGTTGCTTTGAGTTTTATTATCTGCCCACATGGCCTGATTCATTGCAGGTGCAATAGCGATGTGACAGTTTGCAGCGAGACATATTGTTGTGAGGAGGTCATCAGCCTGGCATGACAATATCGAGCAATAAAATTGGCGCTAGCAGGGGCAATGAGTATCAAGTCTGCCCATCGGGCTAATTCAATGTGCCCTATGGCATTTTCAGCTTCAGTATCAAGTAGGTCGAGGTGGACTGGGTAACCTGACAAGGCCTGCATGGTTAGTGGTGTTATAAATTCCGTCGCCGCTTTCGTCATCACGACCCGGACGTCTCCACCTTGATCCTGAATCCTTCGGAGTATCTCTGCTGCTTTGTAGGCAGCAATGCCTCCGGTCACACCAAGTAAGATGCGCTTATTCGAGAACATTTTGTGACTAGTGTCATTTGATGATTGACGCATTATTGATTCCAGGTTCTTTTTGCGGCCTCTTATCTCCGTTGTAGCTTGAGACCCGTTTTTGTAGACAATATCGCACATCTTTTATCATCAATGGCTGATAGTTGCTTGTGATTCATCAGGTCATAGTGATTTCCCAAAGATAACATTCAGGAATAGGCGGTGTTAGCGAAATATCAACTATTAGTTCAAAGAGTACTTATTCAAAATGCATAGCGTCAAAACTGAATCGATCTGGGGCCACGCTGAGAAACCAAGAGAGAAATTGCTTAATCGCGGGGCTGCCAGTTTAAGTGATATAGAACTATTGGCCATATTCTTGAGAACCGGTGTTAAGGGTAAATCCGTGATGGTACTTGCTGCGGAACTTCTGTCTAGCTTTAATGGCATTCGTGGCATGCTGGAGGCGGATTACGAAAGCTTAACCCGAATATCAGGTATTGGTTTGGCTAAATTTGTGCAACTAAAGGCTGCACTTGAGTTAACCGAACGCTTTCTTGAGTCGAGTATGCAGAGAGGGGATGCTATATCTGATCCTGGTGTAACGCGAAGTTATCTAAAGAGCAAACTTCGAGCCTATGAAAGAGAAGTTTTTGCCTGCATGTACCTTGATAATCAGCATAGACTAATTCTATTTGAAGAATTGTTCTTCGGCACAATCGATGGTGCCAGTGTTCATCCTAGAGAAGTGGTAAAGCGGGCACTGGAAAACAATGCAGCAGCGGTCATTTTTGCGCATAATCACCCCTCGGGTCGAGTGGAACCTAGCCAAGCAGATCAAAGAATTACTGAGCGCCTAAAGTCAGCGCTCGCTTTAGTGGATATTAGAGTGCTTGATCATATGATCGTGGGTGATAGTGAGGTATTGTCTTTTGCTGAGAGGGGACTATTGTAGCCCTGAGTTCAAACTGCCTATTTTCTGGGTCGTTTGGACGATAACGCAGTTTAATAGAAAGCCAATCTTATAATATGAATGTGTGATACCTCTAATGAGCAATGTATTTATGAGCAGCGTTTTGAAGATCAATAAGATGAAAAAGTGGCTTGTTGAAGGTTTTAAAGATAACAAGGGTTTCATCTTTTTCTTGGTGATGATGTTTGCCTTCAGATCGACCTTTGCAGATTGGAATACCGTCCCAACGGGCTCCATGAAACCAACCATTCTTATTGGCGATCGAATCCTAGTTAACAAAATGGCATACGATATTCACTTTCCCTTTACCCATTTTTCCCTGCTTAAAATGGCAGACCCGGAAAGAGGAGACATCATTATTTTTGATTCACTGGTGTCTGATAAAAGGTTGGTCAAAAGAGTAGTCGGAATGCCGGGGGATACAGTGGAGCTAAGACGAAATCGATTGCTGATCAATGGCGAAGCACTTTTATATGAGACATTGAGCAGTAATGATTTGACCAGCGACAAGGTGGAAGACCTTTTTGGCACAAGCCACAAAATACGCATCAATAACTTGGGATCGGTCTTATCCAGTTTTGATCCTGTCGTCGTGCCAGACGAACATTATTTGGCATTGGGTGATAGTCGCGACGATAGTGCTGATTCTCGGGTTATTGGCTTCATTCCTCGGGGTGAGATTGTCGGGCGTTCTTCCACCGTCGTGCTGTCATTTAACTATGACAATTATTACATTCCGAGATCGGGTCGGTATTTTCAAACCCTTTAAGTTAGCGCCCTCAGAAGCGACATGATTTGGTTGTTTTGAGGGATATTATTTGAATTCAGTTCTTTCTTCTGGTATAAAGCACCGCTCTCGAACTTGCCACATCTTCTTAAGAACATAGAGTTGGGTAAGAGAGGCTCATTTTAGCGTTTCTAGTAGCTCTGTTTACTAGAGGCAAAATTTATCTAGCGATTTATAAGGCAGTCGACATGGCCAAGGTATGTCAAGTAACAGGTAAGCGTCCTGTTTCTGGTAACAATGTTTCTCACGCAAATAACAAGACAAAGCGTCGATTTTTGCCGAATATTCACGATCATCGCTTTTGGCTTGAAAGCGAGAATCGTTTTGTGAAATTGCGCGTTTCTGCAAAAGGTATGCGTATTATCGATAAGAAGGGCATTCAGCAAATTGTTGCGGATATCCGAGAGCGTGGCGACAAGGTATAGGTGCAATGGCGCTTTATCGTTGATATCAAACTTAGGACTGTAGGAATAAATCATGAGAGAAAAGATTAAATTAGTATCTTCAGCAGGTACTGGACATTATTATACAACCACAAAGAACAAGCGCACCATGCCTGATAAGATGGAGATTAAGAAATTTGATCCGGTTGTTCGGCAGCACGTTATGTACAAAGAATCCAAAATAAAGTAATACGTCCCATGGGGAGGCCAATCGGTCTTTTCAGTCTGAGCTGGTGCTACTAGAAAGCATCAGTTGGCCTCGAAACTCTTTTTTAAACTGCCTTTTTTAAAACCCTAATTTCGAAATGCGAGTCTTAGATTTCCGAACTCATCTACCCAAACATTCCAGTTTGGTTTGATGTACGTCGTGGCGTGGGTTTCTGTTATGAGTAATGGTCCCTCTAGAATCGTATCCGGGCTAATACTTTCTCGCTTGATGACATCGACCAGATCTTGTAAACCATCAATCTTTGTTGTCATTTTCTTGTTTTCGAGGCTGGGTGAAAAGCTGGGTAAGCGAAGGTCATCTTGGAGAGATTCAATATGCAATCGATAGTTTAATAGCTCGATAGGTCTTTCCATTCGGTGCCCATATTGATCTTCATGAGCTTGATGAAATGAAAGTTTGCTTTGCCTAAGGTTTTGATAAGGCACATTAATCGTATAACTTTGTCCAAGATATCTTAGATCGAGGCTTCTTCGGGAAACAGTCTTGTCTACCTGCTCTTTTTTTAGTTCGAGAAGCGCTTCTTCTTCAAGCTGTCCAAAAAATTGATCCAGAGAAGGGGTATCAAGCTCATCCACAAGCACCAGTTTTGTTTTCACCAATTCTCTACCCGGTTTGCTGGCGATTAAACCGAGTGCAGACAACACACCTGCATGAATGGGCACTATGGCGGATTTTATCTCTAATGATTCAGCAAGTTCGCAAAGGTGTAGTCCTCCTGCGCCCCCGAAACACATCAATACAAAGTCCCTCGGGTCATGACCTCTCTCGACTGAGATGACGCGTAAAGCTTGTGTCATATGTTCATTTGCGAGCTGAAGAATTCCTGTGGCAGTTTCTTCCAAGGAAATGCCTAACGTTGCGGAAAGCGGTTTAATTGCTGCAATTGATTTTGTCCTTGAAGGCACTAATCCACCGGCGAGTTCGCCACTGCCCAAGCGCCCAAGAATTAAATTTGCATCGGTCACCGTAGGCTGGCTCCCGCCCATATCGTAACAGGCGGGTCCAGGGGAGGCACCTGCTGATTCTGGTCCTACCTTTAATAAACCGCCGCTGTTGATATAAGCGATGGATCCACCACCGGCACCGATAGTGTGAATATCAGCCATGGGGACGCTCACGGGTAGGCCGGCGATCTGACCATCATTCGTAATTTTAAATTGTTCTTCAATTAAAGCGACGTCTGTAGATGTGCCTCCCATATCAAAGGTCATCAGGTTTTTCTGCCCGGTTAATTTTCCAATATGCTGTGCTGCGGCTAGCCCTCCTGCGGGACCAGAGAGTAGAAGATTGACTGCGCGATCTGCGGCGAGTGCTGCAGCAATCGTTAAGCCTGACGATTGCATAATGGCGACGACTGAGGGCTTAAGTTTAGCTTCTAATTTCGATATATAGTTTTTAATCAATGGTCCGATCCAGGCATTAATCCAGGTTGCCATACCCCGTTCATATTCTTGAATTTCAGGTAGGATTAACGAAGATCGGGAGACAAAATACTCGTCTGAAAATAATGCTTCCAATTCTTCTTCATGTTTGGATGAAAGAAAGGAGAAGAGTAAATTGATGGCGATCGCGTCTGGTGCTAGGGCATCTACTTTAGCTTTGAGTTTCGTAAGCTCTCCCGGTTCAAAGGATGAAAGCGACTCGCCTGCTGCGTTTGTTCGAGGGGAGACTTCGAGCATTAATTCATCATGAAAAATTGACTTAGGTTCCGGCGGATTTAGATCGTAAAGTTCGAGTCGTGTCTGGCGTCCCAAGCGAAGTACATCTTTCAGTCCGCGATTCGTAATGTAGACAGTTTTTACACCTTTGTATTCTAGAACTGCGTTGGTAGCAACCGTTGTGCCGTGAATGACAATGAGTTCCCCCTTGCCAAGGGCCTCGGACAAGTGCATTTCTTCAATACCCTGAAGAATCGCTTGCTCTGGTGCTGAGGGTACAGAAAGTACTTTATGCACTTTCAATTTGGCATTGCTGAGGGCAACAAAATCTGTAAATGTACCGCCGGTATCGATGCCGAGTAGGATCATGCTCATCTGAGGAAGCTCTTGCTGATAAGGTTTCTAAGTTAATAGGCTCTGGTTAATATTATTGATTTTCAGTTCCAAAGAAATCAGGAGCCTGTCTGAGAATAGAGAGCCTACTGCGGAAAAGCACTTTTGGCCAGATTTCCCAATTATATTCGTTGAATAAGATCAATATTCACCTCGTCTAATCGAAAAATCTGACTCAAAATGGCTTTCCTTTGCTACGGCTTCTATTCTCGGACAGGCTCCTAGTCCCAGAATAAATACCAATAAGTTCTTGAACTTAGAAAAGCCTATTGCTGGAACTGTAGAGGGATAGTATCTTCCAAGTATGCCTGAATTACCTGAAGTAGAAACGACTCGCCGAGGCATCATGCCCCACCTTGTAAACAGCAGAGTAAAGAATGTGCTGGTACGACAGGCGATGTTGCGCTGGCCTGTATCTCCAGAACTCGGGCAGGTTTTGACGGGTCAAAAGATTGTGAGTGTGGATCGAAGAGGAAAGTACTTGTTTCTGAGCACAGAAGCTGGGCGGATGATGATTCACTTGGGGATGTCAGGTTCTCTACGTATTTTGGATATTGGGATAGCGCCGGAAAAACACGATCATATAGATGTCATGTTTGATAGCAATAAGCTTCTCAGGTTTCGTGACCCAAGGCGATTTGGTTCGGTTTTTTGGCTACCGACTGGAGAGAGTCATGTTTTATTGGAAAGGCTCGGCCCCGAACCCTTAGAGAAAGATTTTGATACCGACTATTTATTCAAGCAATCTCGAAAAAGAAAATTAGCTATAAAACAGTTTCTAATGACGAGTCAAATTGTGGTTGGTGTGGGGAATATTTACGCCAATGAAGCTTTATTCATGGCGGGTATTAATCCCGAAAAATCTGCAGGCAAAGTATCGAAAAAGAAATATGCAGAACTTGTCCAAGCTGTGAAGTTCATACTGGCTAAAGCCATTGAAGCGGGGGGTACAACACTGCAAGATTTTGTCCGAGAAGATGGTAGCCCAGGATATTTTGAGCAGCAGCTCAATGTCTATGGAAGAGGTGGAGAGGCTTGTGTCCAGTGCGGAAAAATACTAAAAGAAATTCGACTAGGCCAAAGAACCACGGTATTTTGTGCTTCATGTCAGCGTTAAAATACCAAAATGTTTGAAATCCTCTCTAATTGCGCCTAATCTAGCTGAAAAAGCAGAGTAGAATTAAGCACTTAGCATGGGTTTGTTAAGGAAATTATTTCGTTCGAAGGGTTTCTAAATAGGATTAACATCTATGAATATGATAATAAGAACAACATTGTTTGTTTTGATACTGGGCATCGTCCCACAATCTGCAGAAGCGGCGAAAGTAGAAGAAAGTCCCAATGCATTTACGATGGCTGGAGATCTTTTGGTCGCTCGTCCGATTGGTCTCATTATCTTTGCCCTTGGCTCAATAACCTACGTCGCAACGCTGCCCTTTTCTGTTGCAGGTGGCAATGTGAAGGAGGCAGGTAGAGCGCTAGTTATAGAGCCGGGAAGAGAGGTATTTGTGCGTTGCCTAGGTTGCAGAAAAGCCGGCAGAAAAGAAAAAATTGTCAAGTAGCACTGGTTTTAGTTCAGGGCTAAGTTATGTCGCCATCTGCAAGTGCTTTGGCGACGGCTGGATGAACGAATTGGCTGATGTCTCCGTCATAAGCCGCTATCTGACGCACCAAAGTTGAGCTGATATAAGAAAACTCCTCTGATGGAGCAAGGAATATTGTTTCAAGGCCCGGTTGTAAGGCACGATTCATATTCAACATTTGAAATTCAAATTCAAAGTCCGTGACGGTTCTAATCCCTTTTAAAATGACATCTGCACCAATTTCTTTAGCAAATTCTACTGTCAGCGTATTAAAACCCACCACTTCAACGTTCTTAATATGGGATAGGGCTTGCTTTGCGAGATCGATTCTTAGTTCTAAAATACTAGGACTCTTCTGGGGACTTGTGGCAATGCCAAGAATAACCTTTCCAAATAGGGTCGTCGCGCGCTCGACCAAGTCGGTGTGTCCGTTATGTATAGGGTTAAATGTACCTGGGTATAAAACTGTGCTCATTGCCAGTGCTTTCAAAAGTATGAAGCGCACAATCATACATGAGGCCTCGGCAATCTAAAATAGGTGATTACAATTTGGTAATCAGGCAGTAGTGAACCTTGGCCGCCTTTTTGTTTCTGTAAATTGTCCAGCCTTCTGGCAAGGTCTCAGCCAGAATAGCTTGAGGTGATTCTATGTAGATAAATCCATCTTCAGAAAGGAGATGCTTGCTTTTGATTAAGGGCAGCAGGCTTTCAAGCTCAGGACTTTCAAAAGGTGGATCCAGAAAAATAATATCAAATAGACTATTTTCTTGGCTTAACCAGTTTTGGGCAAAAGCCTGTTCACAATGATATCTGGCGGGATCTGCCGAGAGTTCTTTTAGGCTCTGCTTTACTTTGGAAATAGCCTCCCTTGATTGGTCTATCATGGTGACATGCTTCGCGCCTCTGGATAAAGCTTCTATTGAGAGGATGCCGCTTCCACAATAGAGCTCCAGACAGCGAGCGCCAGGGACGCTTAACTGAAGCCAGTTAAATAAGGTTTCACGTATGCGGACGGGGGTAGGTCTTATCGTTTTATCTTCTGCGAAATCGATGACTCGGCTGCGCCATTCACCGCCAATAATCTTCAAACTTCGTTCTTTTATTTGATGCTTCGCCAAGGACCAACCTTATTTGGGGAGTTTAGAATATTTTAGCTTAGTTTTGATATAGAGACTTTACCTCGTGGGTGTATTCACAGGATAATTCGTGTTTAGTCAATATCGCGTTAATCCTTTGGTAGTATCGCATTTTGTGATATCACAATTCTTGAAACAGGCAGCGGTGAAAATAGAGAATGGGTGAAATAGAGAATGGTTGAGAAAGATACAGGCTTCATGTCCCGGTTGAAAACAGGATTGTCCAAAACTCGAGATTCATTTTCCAGTGGTATGGGGCGCATATTTCTCGGGCGTAAAGTCATAGATGAAGCCTTGTTTGAGGAAATTGAAACGCTACTACTGACCTCTGATGTTGGGGTGAGCGCCACCACAGACCTTATTAATCTATTAACTCAGAAAGTTGCCAGAAATGAACTTGGGGATGCAGAAGCACTTTTTAGCCTCCTTAAGAACGAATTAACCGGGCTCTTACAAAACTCCGAACGCGCGCTTGAAATCCCCGTGAGCGATAAACCCTTTGTGATTCTTATGGTGGGTGTCAACGGAGCGGGCAAGACGACGACGATTGGCAAACTGGCCAAGAGGTTACAGGGAGAAGGCAAGTCAGTGCTATTGGCAGCTGGGGATACTTATAGAGCCGCTGCAGTAGAACAGCTTAAGGTATGGGGGGAGCGAAACGATGTAAATGTAATTGCTCAGGGAACCGGTGCTGATAGCGCCTCTGTCATTTATGATGCGTTAGAAGCGGCCAATGCAAGAAAAGTTGATGTATTGATTGCTGATACCGCAGGGCGATTACAGAGTAAGAAGAACCTCATGGATGAACTGACAAAAATTCGCCGTGTACTCGCAAAATTTGACCCAGATGCACCCCATGAAGTGATGCTCGTTCTGGATGCCGGTACAGGGCAAAATGCGATTTCTCAAGCAAAGCACTTTCAAGATGCGGTTCAGATTACTGGCCTGACAATATCCAAACTTGATGGTACAGCGAAGGGAGGCGTCATTTTTTCTATTGCGAAACAACTGGGAATTCCTATTCGCTTTATTGGTGTCGGGGAAGGAATAAATGATCTGAGGCCTTTTGTTGCGAATGATTTTGTTGATGCGCTATTTGAAGATAGTATGCAGAAAGATTAGGGAAGGCATGAATTGATCAAATTTGACCAAGTGAGCAAGCGATATCCTGGCGGGCGGGAGGCCCTCGCGCGCGTTAATTTTGAATTGGCTGATGCGGAAATGGCTTTTTTGACTGGCCATTCAGGTGCGGGGAAAAGCACTTTGATGAAGCTCATCATACTGATGGAAAAAGCCAGTCAGGGGCAGGTATTTGTCGATGGTATTAACCTCAACCGGCTATCGAGAAGACACATTCCACAAATACGTCGCAAGGTAGGGGTTGTTTTCCAAAATCACCAGCTTCTATTTGATAGAACGGTTTTTGACAATGTCGCCTTGCCACTCACAATCTCGGGACATCAGCCGCGAGAAATTGGGCGGCGGGTAAGGGCAGCACTCTCTAAGGTCGGCTTAAGTGGAAAAGAAAAACAATACCCAGTTGCGCTCTCAGGTGGTGAACAGCAACGAGTCGGTATTGCCCGCGCAGTCGTGAATAAGCCCCCTCTCTTGTTAGCGGATGAGCCTACAGGGAATTTGGATCCAGAACTCTCTAAGGAAATTATGAATCTGTTTGAGCAATTCAATCAGGTTGGCGTCACGGTGTTAATAGCCAGTCATGACCTGGAATTGGTTAAGCAGTTGGGTTATCGACAATTGACCCTTTCTAAGGGTTGTTTATTGTGAATGCTTTGAAGAAAAACTCATCGAAGCCCGTTGGCGGTGCTAGTGTACAGTCTCAGACCTTCTCCATTGCAGCCTACTTATCCAACCATAAAAAGGTAGGCACTGAAACGTTGATTAAGCTATTTAAGACCTGGTTTGCCAGTTTGATGACTTGGCTAGTCATTGGCATTGCTTTTGCCCTACCCCTTATCCTTTATATATTGCTGAATAATGCTAACCAACTTGGCGGTGAGTGGCAGGGTAAACCTCGTATTAGTATTTATCTGAAAGCAGATCTGGGCGCAGCTGAAACGAGTACGCTCTTGAATTCTTTGATTCAGAACGAAGCTGTCGCATCGGCCAAGTTGATTACTGCCGAAGCCGCATTAGCCGAATTTCAAACACAGTCGGGTTTTAAAGACGTACTATCCTCTCTGCCTTTTAACCCTTTACCAGCGGTGATCGAAGTCGAGCCCAAGGCAGTGAGCCCCGCATCTTTAAAGCTACTGGTGACTAAATTGGCTGACCAACCCAGCATTGAGTCTGTATCTTTTGATCTGGATTGGGTAGAGCGATTATTTGCCATTTTGGCACTGGGAGAACGATTTGTGACCGCGCTGAGTGTTTTTCTTGGCCTGGGTGTTTTGTTATCCATTGGAAACACCATACGGCTTGCGATTGAAAATCGCCGAGCTGAGATTGAGGTGGTGAAACTGGTAGGGGGTACAGATAGTTTTGTGCGTAGACCCTTCCTCTACTTGGGGTTCTGGTACGGACTCGGGGGCGCACTATTTGCTTGGTTGATGGTCCAAATTAGCCTTATTTTTCTATCAAGCCCGATAGAAAGGTTACTTCACTCCTATCAGAATGAATTTTACTTGGTGGGCCTCGGGTTCGTCGAGACTTTGATTTTACTGGCCTCTGGAGCATTTCTTGGGGTTCTTGGCGCAGGAATTGCCGTAGGACGGCATTTACATCAAATAGAACCGACCTAATTCCGGGCAATAGAAACTAGTCTAGTCTTAGGCTAGGTCTGATTGAGCTGAATTAGGTGTATTTGGATTTGGATGCTAAACTCCGCAACCCGCTATTTCAGATGTCTCGTATTGAGATGATTATTTCAAGCAGCAAATAGAGGCATCGACTAAAAGCATCGATCTAAAATAGATGCGACGAATTAACAAAAGGGCTTTACCGAATATATGGCTAAAGAAATACTAGCAGCTGAGATACTTTCACCAGGGGGGAACCTTGAGGGGTATATCCAGGCAGTTAACAGCATAGCCCAGCTAAGTGTTGAGGAAGAAAAAGCATTGGGTGAGCAACTCTATTACGATGGAGATGTCGATGCAGCACGTCGTCTGGTGATGGCCCATTTAAGGTTCGTTGTCTATGTTGCACGTTCTTATTCAGGATATGGATTGTCTGAAGCAGATCTAATTCAGGAAGGTAATGTTGGCTTGATGAAAGCGGTACGCCGATACAACCCAGAATTTGGTGTTCGCCTTGTTTCCTTTGCTGTGCATTGGATCAAAGCTGAAATGCACGAGTTTATTCTAAAAAATTGGCGCATCGTAAAGGTTGCGACGACAAAGGCTCAGCGAAAGCTCTTCTTCAATTTACGGAGCTCCAAAAAGCGCCTAGGCTGGATGAACGAGCAGGAAGTTAAGTCTATTGCTGAAAAACTCGGTGTAGAGCCTCATCACGTTCGCTTAATGGAGGGGCGCCTATCCTCTCATGACGAAGCTTTCGATGCGGGAGGTGATGATGACGAGGATTTTCTCAGTCCTTCAAGGTTTCTTGATGATCCGACCAGTAATCCTGCGGAACTTGTCGAAATTCAGACGAAGTCCCTCGGTGATAAAAAGGAACTGTTTGGTGCGATGGGCACACTGGATGACCGAGCCCAAGAAATTATTCGCAGACGCTGGTTGATGGATCAGAAATCTACACTGCATGAACTCGCCGCTGAATTTGGCGTGTCTGCTGAACGAATTCGCCAACTTGAACAAAATGCAATTAAGAAGTTGCGCAAGCAAATGGAAGCTTGAAGCATTTCTTAACGCGTCAAATCTCTTCTAACAAAACTATATTGACGAGGTCTTTTTTGAAAAGATTATGCTTAAAGTAATCTTTATTTTCGCTGGTATCAGCGGTCTCGTTAGTGTTGTCTTGGGTGCTTTTGGTGCTCACGGCCTTCGTGGGAAGCTCGATGAAAGGATGATGCATGCCTTTGAAACAGGTGTGAATTACCAGATGACACATACTTTAGCGTTATTGATCTGTTGCCTTTTTATTCAGCAATGGGGTAAACATTGGAGTCTTGAGTATGCAGCCTATAGTTTTACGCTAGGCATCTTCCTTTTTAGCGGTAGTTTATATCTGTTAGCGATGACTGGTATGAAGTGGCTTGGTCCAATTACCCCTATAGGTGGCCTTTGTCTCATTATTGGATGGTGTTTTTTAACTATCGGTATTTGGCGGAACAATTCCTTCTGAGCTATTCCTTCTGAGCTATAATGAAAGATGAACTTCAAATGCAGTTAAATAAGCGCGAGATCAAAAGCTATGTTCTTCGGGATGGTCGTATCACTCCGGGTCAGAAACGTGCCTTAGGAGAACAGTGGGCTGTTTATGGGCTCAATATTGAAGACGGGATATTGGTTGATCCATTTGTTATGGCGCAAGAAACCGTTTTAGAAATAGGTTTTGGTATGGGCGATTCGCTTTTCGAAATGGCGAAACTACACCCAGATCAAAATTTTATCGGCGTTGAAGTTCACAGACCTGGGGTTGGGCACCTATTACAACTTGCGGCGGGCGCAGAACTCAAAAACCTTCGTGTCTATAGAGCAGACTCTAAGGATGTTTTAGATCAATGTATTACTGACGGTAGCCTAGACAAGATCCAGATATTTTTCCCCGATCCCTGGCATAAGAAAAAACATAACAAACGTCGCCTGATTAATGATGACTTTGTTAAACTCTTGGGGAGGAAGCTTAAATCTGGTGCCGTGCTACATATCGCGACTGACTGGGCACCCTATGCTGAAGCGATTTCAGAAGTGATGCAAAGCTGGCGTACGTGTGAGATACCCGATCGCGTTGAAACCAAATATGAACGACGTGGTTTACGTTTGGATCATGAAGTCTTTGATTTTGCTTTCGAGAATCAATCCTAGCAGCCTGCGCTTTGAGACTGAAAGAAAGCCTTCTACACCATCATTAAAAGCTCGTTTAAAAATTGCAGGCCTCTAAGGGTTGGTTTTACTTCTTGGTTTGAAATTTCGATAAGCCCTGCTTGTTCGCCCTCTGAAATAAATCCATCCAACACTTCTGCTTTTAGTCCTGTTCTCTGCGTAAAGAGACTAAAGGAAAATCCATCGCTCAATCGTAAGGCGTTCATTAAGAACTCTAATGGAATTTCATCCTCGTTAACTTTGGTGGTTATAGTACGCTGCTTTGCAAGATAGTCTTTTGGCATACGGGTCTTGGCGGTTCGTGTTATACCATATTTAGTTGTCAACTTACCGTGAGCGCCGGCGCCAATACCGATGTAGTCCCCAAACAGCCAGTAGTTGAGGTTATGGCGGGAGCGACGATTCTTAAGGCTAAATGCGGAGACTTCATATCGAGAGAATCCGTTTTCTGACAGCCTCTCTAATCCTCGCTCGTAAATGTCCCACAATAAATCGTCTTGCGGCAATGAAGGGGGATTTTTATAAAATTGCGTGTTGGGTTCGATCGTTAGTTGGTACCAGGATATATGAGTTGGTTTTAAGGCGATCGCTTCATTCAGATCGTTCATCGCGCCATCTAGGGTCTGTTGGTTCAAACCGTGCATTAAGTCGATATTGATATTTGTAAACCCGGCAAGTGTAGCTGCTCGATGTGCTTGGAACACATCGTGGGTAGAGTGAATGCGACCCAGTTGATGCAAGTGCTGGCTATCAAAACTTTGTACGCCGATGCTAAGTCTGTTTATCCCCGCTTCAAAATATCCTTCAAATTTCTCATAGTCCGTTGTGCCGGGATTAGCTTCCAGCGTGATTTCGATATCAGCGGCAAAGCTCAGATCTGCTTTCAGGCTGTCGAATAGATTACTAATTGATTCGGCGTTAAACAAGCTGGGGGTGCCTCCCCCCATAAAAATGGTTTGTATTTCACGTCCGTCATATTCAGGTAAATAGGCTCTAAGGTCTGAGACCAATGCGTCAATATAAGCGCTCTGGGGGATGTCCCCTTTAGTCTCATGAGAATTGAAGTCACAATAGGGACACTTCCTAACGCACCAAGGGAAGTGAATATACAGGGAAAGTGGAATGCTCATGTGCTAAGCAGTTTCTTGCGTTAACAAGCTGTGTAGCTCTGCGATGGCTTGGCTACGATGGCTTAATTGGTTTTTCTGCTGGGGCGAAAGTTCAGCGGATGCTAAACCAAGATCTGGAACGAAAAATAAGGGATCGTAACCAAAACCATTTGTACCCCTGGCTTCATTTAGAATGGTGCCCTCCCATGTACCACTCGCAATAATGGGCATAGGGTCAGAAGCGAACCTTAGAAAGACGATGACGCAGCGAAAACGTGCCTGGCGTTTGTCTGCAGGAACATCTTTCATGACGGCTAACAGCTTTTGATTATTGTCTTCATCGCTCGCGTGTTCTCCTGCAAAACGGGAACTGTAGATACCGGGTTGCCCTCTAAGATAATTAACTTCCAATCCTGAATCGTCAGCTATCGTCGTGCAACCCGTAAGCTCAGAAACATAACGCGCCTTTATAATGGCGTTTTCAACAAATGTCGTTCCGCTTTCTGTTGGACTGTCATACTCTCCGGCAGCTTGAAGCTCATAGGACGCGGGTAGCGTTGCTTGAAGTTCGATGAGTTTTTTGGCGTTATTGCTGGCCAGCACTATTTTCAAATATGGACCTATTGAGTCTGTTTGCGCTAAAAATATTGTCGTCTAAATTCCAGAATGTAAGATTGCTCTAGCCCTGAAGGTGAGATGTCGATTTCAAAATCTAGGATGTCTCTTTCGTCAATGAGTTGATTGGACAAGTAGTAGATTGCTTTCGGTTCTTCTACCTGATCAAAGCTCATTGTAAAAATTTGCCCAAATAAATTTGTGGTATACCCTTTTACCGACGCCTTAACAGCTTCATTGTCTTTTCGAATCGTGATATTGGTGACGATCCTGCGTTCAGATCTGACAATATCATGAGCCTTTGCCACGGCAGGCGGGATGAGCATGCTATTCAGCGTGGTGTAGTGAATGACATAACCCTGCCATTCGACACTACCTCCCAGACTATTTTGAGTAAGGCTAAGGAAGAGACAGAAAATGGAGATGCGGTATTTCATAAAGTAATAAAGTTCGATAAAGAACAGGCTAGTGCGATTCTAATGGTTTTTGAACTTTGATGCGCAGCTCTTTTAATCTAAATTTTTGTTCTACGTTCTTGTGCGCACTCACAACAACTTAAGCTCCTGAACCTATCCCTTTATTGATAGCTTGGCCGAGAAAGATTATCCTAATCGTACTCGAATAAAAATATTAAAATCAGAGGAGCGATAAATGGAGTGGCTTTCAATACTCCCGCCCATTTTGGCCATTGTCATTGTACTGTGGAAAAAGGAAGTCATACTGGCTTTGTTTCTCGCAATATTTCTTTCTGAATGGCTGCTTGGTCAGTCAACGATCCTCGGAACGGGAACAGCTTGGTTAGGCGCTTTGGAGAGAATTGCTGAAGTCTTCTCAGACATTGGTAATACTCGTTTGTTGATGTTTAGTTTGATGGTAGGGGCCTTACTTGCCTTTATCCAACAATCCGGCGGAGTCTCGGCTTTGGTAAAAGCGCTTATTGATTGGGGTATCGCAAAGAATGAACGTCGATCAGCGCTCCTCGCGAGTGCTGTCGGATGTGCTGTTTTTGTAGAAAGTAACTTGAGCATTCTCACATCAGGCATCTTGTCCAGAGGGTTATTTGATAAGTTTGGCATGAGTCGTGCCCGGCTTGCTTATATTATCGATAGTACCGCTGCGCCTATCAGCATACTTATACTGCTAAACGGTTGGGGCGCATATATATTAGCCTTGCTGAGTAACTACGAATTTAATGTGTCGATCATTGAAGTGCTTTGGGGTTCTGTTCCCTACAACTTCTATGCGGTTTTTACACTTCTTTTGGTTTTCTACACATCTTATACCGGGAAAGTATACGGGCCCCTTAAACACAGTAAAAACAGTGAAAGCGTTAGTGATGTTGAGTTAGAAGTGGGTCCCAGTAAGCCAAGATATATGCTGGTTCCGCTTGGAGTTCTCATATTTGGGATGATTGGTTTTATGTTTATAACAGGCAATGGGGAGATTGCGGCGGGTAGCGGTTC